>DRJC01000351.1 GCA_011052365.1 Ignavibacteria bacterium | reverse complement strand
TTATGAAAAAACTTACACACGACGAAATATCTAAAAAGAGAAGCACATTAGAGAATATTGATAAAGTAAAAAAAGCACCGATTTACGTTGTATTAGACAGCATTAGAAGTAGTTATAATGTCGGTTCTATTTTCCGTACTTCAGATGGTGCAATGGTTGAAAAACTTTATCTCTGCGGTTACACTCCGTTTCCTCCAAATAAACAAGTATTAAAAACAGCATTGGGTTCAACCGAAAGCGTTAAATGGGAACACGTAGATAATGCAGTAGAATTAGTAAAAAAACTTAAATCGAATGGAATTAAAATCTGTGCTTTAGAACAAACCAATAAAAGTATACCTTATTATAAAGTTAAATCTAATAATTTTCCTCTTTGTCTTATAGTCGGAAACGAAATTACAGGTGTCTCTCAAGAATTAATTGATCTTTGTGATTTTTCAATTGACATTCCCCAATACGGTATTAAACAATCATTGAATGTTGCAGTAGCTTATGGAATATCTATCTTTGAGCTAAGAAGAATTTATGACTTTTCTGTTAAGTAATTAATTAGCCGATTCTCTTCTAAATGAACCGGGATTATTTTTATAATATCTTTTAAACGCCTTGTTGAAAGAAGATTCAGAACCGTAACCAACTTTTTCAGAAATAATACTCAAAGGCTCAAAGGTTTCACGGAGCAGAATGCCGGCTTTTTGCATTCTCCAACTTGTTAAATATTCCATCGGCGGTGTACCTACCTTTTCTTTAAATTTGGCAGCAAATGATGCACGTGACATCCCAATTTGACGTGCAATATTTTCTATAGTCCAACTGTATTCAGGTTTATTATGCAATAATTTTAAAGCGTTATTAATTTGTTTGTCATTTAAAGCAAACAAAAACCCATTTTTATTTTTCTGTTGTTCTATATATGATCTAATTATGTGAATTAACAACGCCTCTGCAAGCCTTTGACTTACAACAGAAGAACCCGGTAATTGTGAATCTGTTTCTTGAATTAAAACATTTGTAATCATTTCCAACCAACTTGGTTGGTGTCTTTCTTTGTTCGAGATCAGAATCATTTCAGGCAGTTCATTCAGAAAAGGATGATTTATATTTCTATCAAATGAAAAATGCCCGCAAATAAGTTCGGTAGTTATATTTTTATTCTTAAATATTTTCTTATGATTTTTATGGGCTTCAAGAATTTTAATTCCCGGTACAATTTTTTTAGGCTCTAATTTATCGGCAAGAAAATGCGGTGTTCCATTTATAAACAAGATGATATCACCTGAAGATAGTTGTAATGGTTTTTTATTTTTTTTGTAACCCAACCAACAATTACCGGAAACCACAAGATGAAATTGTGCGTACTTACTTTCGTCAATTTTCATACCCCAGTTTTGAGGAAATTCTTTCCTAAAATAAACCACAGCATCTAATCTTATTGTCTTTAAAATATCACTTAATACATCCATAGTCTTATTATATTTTATATTTTAGACGATTAAACAATTATTTTGTATTATTTATTATTGTTCGTCTGTGTAAAAATAATTATTGTTGTAATGAAAATCAATTATAAATTAATTATAAAGGAGTATCCTATGACTAATGAAAAATATTTAACAAACGGTGAAAATATTGCAATTAAAGGCTATGATGTTGTTGCATATTTTAAAGACTACAAAGCAATTAAAGGAAGTAAAACTAATTCGGTAGTTTATGACGGTGCTACATTCTATTTTGCCAGCAAAGAAAATCAATCTGATTTTGAGAATGAACCCGAAAAATACTTGCCACAATACGGTGGTTGGTGTGCATTTGCAATGGCTGCTAATAATGCACAAACAACAAGTGATCCAAATACATTCAAAATTTACAATGGTAAATTATATCTATTTTTTAATGACTTTTACCAGGGAACACCTTTTAATACCATTATACCTTGGAATGCCGATGAAGTAAATTTAAGAACAAAAGCAGATGTAAACTGGAGTGAAATGACCGCAGAATAAGTTCTTCTTTTTTTAGTAATTAAAAAAAACTCCCTGAAGATTACTCTTACAGGGAGTTTTATTACATATACAAATAGTTTTTTTAGAACATGTATCTCAGACCAACCTGCATCCGCCAGCGTGAAAACTGATTTGGATCATCAATAAATGTTTTTGTTAGATTTGCTTTATAATTAAAAACAGGTTCACCCTGCGCATTAAATCTTGTTAATTCAAGAGGTGAAGTAGCTAAAGTATTAGCAACTTTTCTCACTCCCCAATCTGAATTTATCAAGTTTGCTACATTAAGTATATCAATACTTAATTGGAACGTTTGTTTTTTACTACCAACCATAAAAGAAAAGTCCTGCAAAATTCTCATATCAATGTTACTGAACCAAGGATTAATTTCACCGAATCTATCGGCAATTTTACCGCGATTAGAATTTAAATAATTGTCCTGGCTGATAAATCTATTAAAAGCAGCCCACTGTTCTGCAGCAGTAACGGTTTTTCCGGCAGAATTTACATAAGGATCAAAGTTAATTTCACTTTGATTTCTTGGAATGTAAATTAAATCGTTACCACTTTGACCGTCGCCGTTAACATCACCTGAATAGATAAATGAATACCTGTTTCCGCCCGCAGCAGTAAATCGATTACCTTCGGCAATTTCTAAGAAAACACCTATACTTGTTGCAAAATTGTTAGACCATTCTTTTTTGTATGTAAGTCCGCCTATAATTCTGTGTCGGTTTCCAAATTCCGCATCGCTTAACTGTGGCTTATTCGGATCTCCTTTCACAGGATTATTCTGCCAAAGTACACTTGCTATTTCGGTTGTCTTCATTACATTTTTAGCTTTCAAGTAAGTATATGACAAACTAGCTCTAATACCGTTATCAAAATTTTTCCTTAATTGAGCTGTAAAACTATAATTATAACCTTTGTCTGTGTTATCAATTACATAAACACCCGCACCACCATCGGGATTTAGTTCGTTGTTTCCGGCACCGCCATAATATGGTCTGCCGTCAGGTAATGTTCTTACGGGTGCTACCAAATCTGCATTTCTTACATATATTGCATTTATATCTTTTCCGTAAATGAATTCAAAAGTTCCCAAAATTCCATTATCAAAAAGATGATCTATTGCAATGTTTGTTGTCCAAACCTGTGGCCATTTAAAATCAGGAGCCATAGCATTTAGATCGTATGATCTTAAATATGCAGGTAGGTTTGGATTCTGACCAGGATTTGAAATGTTGTTGCCTACCCAAACAAAAGGTAGACGACCAGTAAAGATTCCGGTACCTCCTCTTATTTGTGTTACACTGTTTCCGTTTACATCCCAGTTAAAACCTATTCTTGGTGAAAACAATGCTTGACCACCAGGTAATTTACTTTGGTCAACAGTTTCAGGTCTGTCGTTTTCATTTAATAAGGTTAGTCCACGCGAAAATGGATTATCAACCAAGGTATTATAATATTGCGGAATATCTACTCTGACACCGTAGATTATATTAAAGTTTTTTGAAACAAAATATTCATCCTGTGCGTAAAAACTTAATTGACCTACACTGATAGTTTCACCCTTATAAGGACCGGAACCAATATAGAAACTTGAATTAAACTTCAAGAAATTAGGATTGTTAGGATCTGTTAAAGCAAAAAACTGAGCCAATGAAGAAAATCTCGCACCTGTAAATACTCCGGCAGGTAAGAAGAATACACCATCACGAAATATGTTGAATGAATTAAAAAATTTAAATTTCTCAAAATTAGCACCGATAGTAAATACGTGATCACCAACAAACATACTGTAATTGTTGGTAATCTGAATAACTTCTTGGTCTAATTTATTATGGATTGAAAATGGTTCATGACCTAAAGTAGTATAGTTTACACCATTTACACCTATTTCAATCGTTGGGAAATCTCTGCTGAATGGATCCCTAAAATCTTTGAATTTATTATAACTTGCAAAAAATTTATTTGCAAAAGTTTTTCCGCGGCTGTTCAATTCAAGTGCAAATGAATTTAACCTGTTGTTAATTCTGTAACCGGAATTTCTGAAAGGTAAACTATTTTTGTTAGGTCCGCGTCCTGTATTATTAAAACTTAATACAAATGGGTGAGGACCCAGATCACGTCTTGCATCAAGTCTGTTATACCTGAAAGTAAGGTTATTATTTTCGTTTATATTCCAATCTATTTTAGCAATAAATTTTTCATTTTTCGTTCTGTTAATATAACCTTGATATGGTCCCGGATCATAACCGTAAGAGCTAATCATTCTTTGTCTGATTGAATCCATAACGCTTGCACGCACCCTGGATTCACCGAATACAACATTTCCGTCTCTATCTGCCACAAAATTTGTACCCGGATCTTCTCGTCTTTCTATTTCAGCATCTACAAAAAAGAACAATTTATTTTTAATTAATGGACCACTTAAATAAAAGCCTGTTTGATTAAAAGATAGATCGGGATTTGCAATTACATTTTTTCCTCGTACTTTATTCCCTATTAAACTTGCATTTCTTAAAAAACTATACAGAGAACCTTTTAATTTATTAGTACCGCTTTTAGTTACAATATTGATTCCGGCACCTGTAAATCCGCCTTCCCTAACATCAAATGGAGCTATTGAAACCTGTACCTGTTCTACAGCATCAAACGGAATAGGTTCGGCATTTGCCTGTCCGCCGGGAGCTGGATCATCTAATCCATAAGGATTATTAAAGTAAGATCCGTCTATAGAAAAATTATTATAAAGCCAGTTCCTTCCGCCGAAACTAAAATTACCGTCACTTCTCGGGTCTAATCTTGTGAGATCTCTAGTACTTCTTTTAATTGACGGCATCTCTTGAACAGAAGCAGGGTCAATAAATGTTTCGGCACCCGTCCTTCCGCTGTTTATAATTTCGTGTTTTTTACCTGTAACCACAATATTGCCAAGTTTTACTGATTTGCTCGTCAATGTAAAATTAAGGTTAAGTTTTTGCCCGATTTTCAAGTCAATATTTTTTTTAACTTGAGAATTATAACCAACGTATGAAACAGTTACAGTATAGGGTCCCCCTATTTTTAAGTTTGGTAAAAAGAATCTACCGTCCGAACTTGTAGATGCGCCGTATTGTGTACCGCTTGGTTCGTGGACAACAATTACGTTTGCGGCAATTAACGGTTCCCCCTCTGCATTTTGGACAAGACCGTTCATATTAGCTGTAGTTACTCCCTGGGCTAATATTGGCATACTTACAAGCGATATTACTGAAAACACAATAAGTAAAGTCCTGTATAAAGTTTTCATAAAGATGCACTCCTTATAAATAATTAATAAGATTGTTCACTATATATTTTTAGCAACAAGATTACATTCATCTTGCAATGTGTTTTTATTGGTTAGGCATGTTAATTTTAATAAAATTACATGTAATCAAATACCCGAAAAGTACTTATAATAATAAGATACTTTCAATTCAAAATCAAGACTCAGAGGATTAATGGGTGGTAAAAAAAAGTTTGGCTAACTTTGTAGAAAACAAGAGAAAAAATAATGTAAATAACTTTTACAATAAATAAAGATTAATTAACTACAGAGACAACGGAGAATGCGCAGAGTGAAAAAAAATCTGATAATCTCTTGTGTTTACTCTGCGAACCCTTAGCGTTCTTTGCGGTTAACCTGCCGTTAAATCGTATTGTTTTATAAAACTACGAATAGAAATTATAGACTGATATAAATATTATTATTCTTCAGAATTATTCAATATTTTGCTTAATCAACTTTTGCCACCCTTCTACCCTGTGAGCCAAAATCAACTTAAAAATATCGTAAAATTAGCACCTTAAAAAATTATCATTTTGGGCTAAAATATTCTTCGCTGTTTTCCTTTTTATGGAGTATTAAAAGATTTGCTCTTACCATTTTTATCAGCGTCCTCGATGCTCTTCGTTCAGAAATATTGACTAATTTTTTTAATTCAGATACTGTAATTGATTCGTTTTGCTCCAAGTATTCAAATACTTTTTTCTCGTTAGGACCAATTGAATAATGTTTCAAAGAGTTGCCATTGCTTTCATTTATCATAATTTTTATCATCTCTTTGCTGGCAAGTACACTTTTATCATTTACTCTTACGGAAACTAAAGCATCGTTAATATTTATTGCTTTTTTGTAATCTTGAATTCTGTGCGGCTTTCGGTCGGATTCAGGGATCTCTACAATTATAATTTCTTTCCCTTTAAGCTCTTTGTATTCTATATTATAAGCAATGGAAGGTTCGCAAAAGTTGTTGGCAGTTTCTTGTATTAAATTTGCTTCTGATTTTTCGCTTTCTAAACCTACTACTTTTTTATCATCATCTATTCCAAAAAGAATATAACCTCCGCCGGAATTTGCAAAGGCGATCATCTCTTTTGCAATTTTTTTATGAGATGAAAATTTACGTTTAAACTCACAGTGGTAATTTTCACCCATTTCAACCAGGTCAAGAACTTCAATAAGTTTCATAATTAAAAAGACAAAGTAAATACTAAATAATTATCTCTCTATCAATAATGAATCTCTTTTAACATTAGATTTTTTCAGTTTCATTTTTCTTTCGTTCTGAAGCAATCTCCTTTTAATAGAATCAGGTAAAATTATACCGAGTTTTTTTAAAGAATCGAGCAAAGCAGATCTTTGTATATTAGGGTTCTTTTTTAGAAGTGTTCTTATGGGTATTGATAACGAATTTTTTCTTGCAGATGTAACTTTATTTTTCTGTTTTTCCAGTTCTCTATTTTTCCTAACTAATTCAGCCTTAATTTTTGCGTCTCTTAATCTTTTTCTACGCTTCATTTCCTGGTTATAAATATTTACTTTATCAAAAATTTTTTTACCATAAATTGTAGCAGGATATTTTTGCTTTATTAGGCTATACATTTCAGCCGCTGAATCCGGTAGCGATAATTTGTTTTCCAATACCCATCCCGCAGCATATAATGCTTTAGGTGCATATTTTGACTTAGGATAATTCTTATAAATATTATAAAGATCTGGAATTGCTTCTTTATATTTTCCATCTTCAAGGTTTTTTTCGGCAATATTGTAAATGTTTTTTGTAGAATCATAATCAAAAACTATTAACGGTTTGTTAAGCATTGTTGCTGCTAAGTTTACTATTCTCTTGTCTTTGTGATTCTCATATATTTCATTAAAAAGACTATCTGCTTTTAATGTATCACCTACACCCAAATAATAATTACCCAAAGAAAAAAGAGATTGAGATTCATATTTTGAGTCCGGGTGATTTTTAAGTATATAACTAAAATATTTATACACGGAATCCGGTAAATTAAACTCAGTTGAATACAGATTTCCAAGATCAAACTGATAATTTAAGATTAGGCTTCTCAAAGAATCGGCTGATAAAGTAGGTCTTACCGGGGGAGCAATTATTTTTTTAGGTATAGTGTTTTTAGTAATTTTTGTATTAATATTAATAGCTTTTTTATTAGTTATATCTTTTTCAGTTAGTAAAGGTTTTGATTTCGTATTTGAAGTAGAATTTAATTTTGTATTTATGGGTGTTGTTATACTTTTCTGTTTGCTTAGCAGCCTTTCTCTTTCTATTTCCTTTTGCTTGTAGTAAGCTGCCGAATCTTTTAAAAATTCATCGGGGTTATTAATGTACTCAATCTGTTTGCTAAACATTTTAATACCGCCGACTAATTTCGAATAGCTTTTGAACAAATTTACATTTTTATTATTATCATATTTGTATTCTTTGGGTAATGCTGAACGCTGTGCTTGTTGATAAAAAACTTTTGCACTGTCAAAATTCAAAAAATTTACCTCATAGATTTCGCCCAATCTATATTTTGCTATTGCCGAAAAAGGAGAACGGGGATATAATGTATCTACTTTAAATAACACATCTTTTGCATCTTGTAATTTATTCATTTGTAATAATGTCAGTCCTATTTCAAGATCAATTTCAGGAAAGTTTTCAGCGTTTTTATTTTTAGACTTCATGTCATCCAATAAATTAGCTGCTTCTTCTAACTTATTCTCGTTTCTCAAACTTTTAGCTAATTTAATTTGAGCATTATAAATAATCTTATATTTTGAAGCTACATCAATTGTTTGCAAATATGCGTTTCCAGCGTTTACATAGTCTTTATTATCAAAATACAGATTACCCAATTCATACCATACTTTTGCATTCATATCATCATCGTCGGAAATTTTTAAAAATTCATTTGCTGATTTAATAGCGGCAGCATAATCTTCTTGTCTAATCCGATAAGCTATTTCTTCTATAAATGCATCCTGCATAATTTTAGTTTCTTCTTCCTTAATAGCATCCTGTTTAACAGCTTCTAACGTTGCTAAGCTTTGGTCATCCTGCTTTAACTTCATTTGTGCTTTGCCTATCCACAGCCTGGTTTCTAAAATCAGATCACTATTTGGCTGTGTTGCAATTAATTCTTCAAATTTCCGTAAGGCTTTTTGGTAATTTTTTTCATAATAAAATGATTTACCCAAAATTAAAAGTGCGTTATCAACATACTTTGAATCTGAATTGAACTGTAGAATTTTTGAAGCGCTTTTAATAACATTAGCAAGTTGTTTCCTTGCCAATCCGGGAATTTTAAATTCCTTTGTACTAAATAAATCTTTTTTTTGAGCAAGTATTAATTTTTCTGCTTTTTCAAAAAGTGTTTTTGTATTGTAGTACCTGTTAAAGTAGGTTGTAAAATTCCCCCAAGTTCCGCAGCCCCCAATTAATAATAATACCGGGATAAAAGAAAAAAATATTTTTTGGCGTAACGTATACGATCTCATTTTAAAAATTTTTATGAAATTTAAAATATTGTTTTATAGTGCCTCTCTACCCGACTCCTCAGTTCTAATCCTGATTACATCACTAATATCTGAAATAAAAATTTTCCCGTCTCCGACCTGCCCTGTTTTAGCAGTTTTTAAAATAGCTTCAATAACTTTCTCAGCCTTCTGGGCTTCAACTACAATTTCTATCTTAATTTTAGGAATAAATTCTATCCTATATTCACTTCCTCTATAAGTTTCAGTATGTCCTTTCTGTCTACCGTAACCTCTAACTTCGGTAATTGTTAATCCTCTTATTCCTTCTTCAACCAAGGCTTCTTTAACGTCATCTAATTTAAAGGGACGAATTATTGCTTCTATTTTTTTCATAATGTCTATTCCTTTTTATCTTCCATGACAATGTTTGTATTTTTTTCCGCTTCCGCAAGGGCAAGGATCATTTCTTCCTATTTTTTCTTCCACTTTAATCGGTCTTTGTTTACCGGCTACGCTTTCACCCTGGCTCTGTGCCTCCCCTCTTGATAGTCCGATATTGTCCGTACTTTCTTTCAGTTCAGTCATTCTTCCCGGCGAACGTTTTCTTCTTCTATCCTGTATCTCTTCGGGTTCTTGCGGAAAAAATTTAAAACTAAAGGAAACCACTTCATTTCTTATCTGTTGTAATAAGTCAATAAATAAATGAAATGCCTCAGCCTTGTATTCTACGATAGGATCTTTTTGACCGTAAGCCCTTAAACCGATACCTTCTTTTAAATCATCCATTTCTCTTAAATGTTCTTTCCACTTCTGGTCAATTACACTTAATGTTGCATATCTTTCAAGCCTTGCCATCATATCAGAATCGAGCATTTCTTCTTTTTGGTTGTAGAAATCTTTTGCCTCTTTTACAATTCTTTCCTTTATACCTTCAACACCCAAACTCTCAAATTCATTTGCTTCTAAGTGAACTTCAACAAGCAATTTTTGCCTTATTTCTTCCTTGATAGCATCAACAAGTACATCATTAAAATTCTGTTCAACAACTTCTTGTACATACTCTTCAAGGTAATCAAAAATTTCGCTTTTCAGTCTATCACCTTTCAAGGCACGATTTCTTCTTATATAAATAACTTCTCTCTGAGAGTTCATAGTATCGTCATATTCAAGAAGTCTTTTACGAATTGCAAAGTTGTTTTCTTCAACTTTCTTTTGTGCTCTTTCCACCGATTTTGTTATTAACGGATGTTGAATAACTTCACCTTCCTGAATACCGATTTTCTGCATTACCGATGACATTCTGTCGCTACCGAAAAGCCGCATAAGATCATCTTCCAAAGAAAGATAAAATTTTGAACTACCGGGATCCCCTTGACGACCCGAACGTCCTCTTAATTGCCTGTCGGTTCTTCTTGCTTCGTGTCGTTCGGTACCGAGTATAAATAAACCGCCTTTTTCAACAACTCCATTACCTAATTTAATATCCGTACCACGTCCAGCCATATTTGTAGCAATTGTTACAGCACCAATTTCACCGGCATGGGCAATAATTTCAGCTTCTCTTTGATGCTGTTTTGCGTTAAGTACGTTATGGGCTATTCCTTTTCGTTTCAACATTCTACTAATAGTTTCGGAAGCATCAACAGAAGTAGTACCGACTAAAACAGGGCGTCCTTCTTTTTTTAAAGATTGTATTTCCTCAATAACAGCATTATACTTTTCACGTTTTGTTCTGTAAACAGCATCATCCATATCTTCTCTTATAATAGGCTTGTTAGTGGGAATAACAACAACATCAAGTTTATATATTTCATAAAACTCACCTTCTTCGGTTTCGGCAGTTCCCGTCATACCCGCTAATTTATTGTACATTCTAAAGTAATTTTGCAGAGTAATGGTCGCCATAGTTTGAGTATCTTTTTCTACTTTTACTTTTTCTTTTGCTTCTATGGCTTGATGCAGTCCGTCAGAATATCTTCTGCCCGGTAATACACGACCGCTGAACTCATCCACAATTGCAACTTTTCCATCTTCCGTAATTACATATTCATCATCTTTTTCAAAAAGTGTGTAAGCTTTTAACAATTGATTTATTGTGTGTATACGATCACTGCTTTCGGAATATCTTGCATAAAGTGCGTCTTTCTTTTTAATAATATCTTTTTCTGATAGTGAAGGATCATTCTCGAGTGTGCTGATTTCGGTCCCCAAGTCAGGAAGAACAAAATAGTCTTTAGCCATCTCGCTTCCTTTTGCAAGTTCTTCTCTGCCTTTATCTGTTAAATCTATTGTATTATTTTTTTCATCGATGGCAAAATATAATTCATCGTCAATTATATGCATATGTTTACCCTGCTCACGTAAAAATTCCATCTCGGTAGACTGCATTAATTTTTTGTTAATGGGTTCACTTAAAGTTTTTAAGAGTTTTTTGTTTTTGGGTAAACCCCTGTATGCTCGTAGCAGTTTAACCCCTGCTTCTCTTATATCATCTTTAGAGTTTTCGTTTGCAAGTAATTTATCAGCTTCTTGTACTATCTGTGCAACCAAATTTAACTGAAGACGAAAAAGTCTTTCCACTTTAGGTTTCATTTCGTCAAACCGCTGATTATCTTCTTCAACAGGACCGGAAATAATTAATGGTGTTCGTGCTTCATCAATTAAAACTGAATCCACCTCATCAACTATTGCGTAATAGTATTCTCTTTGTACCTGATGATCAGGATCAATAGCCATATTATCTCTTAGATAATCGAAACCGAATTCGTTATTCGTTCCATAGGTAATGTCACATTGGTATTGTTCTTTCCTGTCTGACGGATCCATTGTATTTAAGATAACACCAACTGTTAGTCCGTGAAATCTAAATATCTCACCCATCCATTCACTGTCTCTTTCTGCAAGGTAATCATTAACAGTAACAAGATGTACGCCCCTACCTATAAGTGCATTTAAATACAGAGGCATTGTTGCAACAAGAGTTTTACCTTCACCGGTTGCCATTTCCGCAATTTTACCCTGATGAAGAACAACCCCACCCATTAATTGTACATCATACGGAACCATGTTCCATTCTGTTTTTGTGTTCCTAACAGTTATGGTTTTACCAAGTAGTTTTATGCAAGTAGCTTTTATTACAGCAAAAGCTTCTGGAAGGATTTCGTCTAAAATAGATTCATAGGCTTCATTAAGTTCTTCTTCCAACGAATCTAATTCATCATAAATTTTTTGTCTGTCAAAATCTTCATCAGTCTGAAGCCGCTTGTTAAGTTCTTCTATATTATTCCTTAGTTCAGATGTTTCACTTTGAATTTTTTCTTTAAATTCTACAGTTTTCTGTTTTAATTCATCTTCCGAAAAATCTTTTATTTTTTCGAACTCTTGATTTATTTCATCTACGATGGGTGATAATTCTTTTATGTTTTTGGCATATTTATCACCAAATATTTTTTTTACTATTTTAAGATTAAGCATTGTAGCACAATTCTCCGTTGGTAAATAAGAATTAAAATTAATGATTGAGGTTTTGAAATGCAATGAAGGAATTAAATATTTTGACCGTTTAAGTATTTTATTTTAATAATACTATTTAAGGTAAACCATCTTTTTAGTTCTTGTTCCTAAATTGGTCTTCAATTGATATATATATAAACCTGGATCTAATTTGTCAGAATCAAATTTTAGGTAATATTTGCCGGGGCTTGATGTAGTACTAACAAGAGTCACTAATTTGTTACCCAAAAGGTTGTATAAATTTAATTCAACATGAGTCTTAGAGGGAAGATAATATTTTATTAATGTTAAATGGTTTAGGGGTGTAGAATATTTTTTGTTTAATTCTAAATCGGAATATTTAAAAGTAAATTTATTTTTATAGTTCTTAACATCTACCTTATTTATTTGCAAGTCCAACATATTTTTATTTGCAAACATTTTATTTAAATATAAAGTGTTAATCTTATGAGTTTTTGAGATTGCACCAAGATTAGAATTGTCATCGGCTTTCGCAAAGAAAGCAAAACTTAAAATAATTAGCGATATGATAAATGTTTTTTTCATTGTTATTTATTTTCTTGTACAGCTTTTTAACTCAAAAGTTCCATAAAAAGCCCTTTGAAATCACATTAATTTCAAAGGGCACAAATTTATTTTTTTTTGAACTTTTTAATTTACTTTTTCATTTATGGGCGGTACAAATCCAAAATGTTGGTCGGCAGGAGTATCAATAGATATTTCACCGAACCGTTTTTCGTATTTATCTATATTATCTTTTAAAGCTTTCAAAAGCATTTTTGCGTGCTGGGGAGTAGTAATAATTCTCGCATATACTTTTGCTTTAGGAACTCCCGGTACTATCCTGGTAAAATCAATAATAAATTCTGCAGGTGAATGTGTTATTATTGCTAAATTAGAATAAATACCCTCGGCTTCCTTTTCACCTAACTCAATATTTATTTGCTGTCCTTGTTGATTATTATTTTGATTCATAACTATCCATATATTAAAACTAAATTTCTATCTTAATGAGTCGGCTTTTTTAAAAGCACTTTCTGCATCATTTGTTTTACCTAATCTTGTATAGACTTTTCCTAAAGTTTCCCAAATAGAAGCATCTTTATCTCTTAACTGAATAACTTTTTCCAAGTAAGGTAAAGCAGATTCATATTTCAATTTATACTTATCTGTTGTAACATCTTTACCCTGTTCCTGCTTATAAATTGCATCACCCCACTGGACATAAACAATACCAATGTTGTAAATTGCATTTTCATATTTGGGATCAATTTTTTCAGCTTTTTTAAATTGAGCTATTGCTTCGGGATATTTTTTGGCACCTAATAATAAAACACCATAATTATAGTGATAATATTTATTATTTGGTTGTCGCTTAACACCTTCTTTAAATGCACTCATTGCAACATCAATTTTTCTGGCACCAATATAACTATTAGAAAGTCCTAAAAGTATGTCATTATCATTTGGATAAACTTTTTTTCCGGCTTCCAACACAGCAATTGCTTTATCAAACATAGCCATATAAGCTAAACTATCCTTTTTCAACTTTGTGGTTCTAAATTGATTTTTCAAATCTTTAGCTTTTTGATAATAAATTGTTCCTAAAAATTTATATCCGTCTTTTGACTTTTCTTTATCTATAATCATCTTTAAAGGAGCAATCGCCTCATCTGTTTTACCTGCATTCAAATATACAAAAGCTATATTTTTGTATGCGCTTATTGAATCAGGTTCAATTTTAATTGCAGTTTTAAATCCTTCAATAGATTTATCGTAATATATTTTTGCACTATCTTTTGTTGAAGCAGAATTGCCTTTTTGGAAAGATTTTACACCTGAATTAAATGAACTAGCCCAACTAAAAATTTTAGAAGATTGAATCTCCTTTTTATATTTCGGACTTATAGCAAGTGACTTGCTGTAAGCACTAAGCATTTTATCTACTTTCTTTTGCAGGCTGTAAACATATCCCAATAAATAGTAACCTTCATCACTTTTAGGATTAGCAGCTACTTCTTTCTTTAAAGCTGAAAGAGCTTTATCATAATTTTTTTGTTGGATATAAAGTCTTGCGCTGGTCAAACTTGATGATGAACAACTAAAGCCGGTTAATAGAAAACCGGTTAGTAAAACCGCCACTATAAAAATTTTTTTTGATTGCATTCTAACTCCGTTTTTTCTAAATATTTAGCTTTTAAAATTAGCATAATCATTCCCTATAGTCAAGATGATATATATTTTCAAATCTTTAAAAATTTATAAAAAATGCGGAAATAAGCTTTAAATATTTAATAAAGATTTAAAACAAATAAATATCATTAAATTGATTTTACCTGCTTAAAAGGATATTTTTGGACTTAAAAGAGAGGTAAAATTGACAACTGAAGAAGTAATTAAATCCATTCCTAAAGTACTTTTACATGATCATCTTGATGGTGGATTAAGACCAAAAACCATAATTGAACTTGCTAAAGATTTGAAATATAAAAAGCTTCCTACTGAAGATTCAGAAGAATTGGCAGTTTGGTTTCATAGAGGAGCTAACAAAGGAAATCTTGTTGAATATTTGCAGGGCTTTGAACATACCTGTGCAGTAATGCAAAGCAAAGAAGGTCTTGAAAGAATAGCTTATGAAATGATGGAAGATATGAAAAACGATGGAGTTTGCTATGTAGAAACAAGATTTGCCCCGGTTTTTCATACCTCTAAAGGTCTTTATCACGAAGATGTTGTAAATGCTGTAATAACCGGATTAGAAAAAGGAAAGAAAGATTTTGGTGTCGGTTATGGTCTTATTTTGTGCGGTATGCGTAATATGAAGGACACTTTAGAGATAGCAGAATTAGCGGTAAACTTCAGGCATAAAGGAGTTGTGGGCTTTGACCTTGCCGGTGAAGAAGGTGGATACCCGCCTAAAAAACATATTGAAGCCTTTCAATTTATTCAACGAGAAAATTTTAACATTACAATTCACGCCGGTGAAGGATTTGGAAAAGAATCAATCTGGCAGGCAATTCAGTGGTGTGGTGCTCATAGAATAGGACACGCTACTCATTTAAGAGATGATTTTACTTTTGACAGCAAAGGTAATGTTGTTGCTTTTGGAGATTTAGCACAATATGTTCTTGACAAAAGAATACCATTGGAGATTTGTTTACTCAGCAATATACATACAGGCGCTATTGATAAAATAGAAAATCATCCATTTGGATTTTTGTTTAAAAATAAATTTAGGGTAACTATAAATACAGATGACAGGTTGATGAGCGATACTACAATGTCTAAAGAATTTTTAACAGCAATTGAACACTTCAATCTTAATTTAGAAGATATTGAAAAAATAACTCTTAATGCAATGAAATCGGCATTTATTCCTTACAATGAACGTCTTGATTTTATTTACAATACTATAAAACCCGGATATGCAAAAATTAGGGAACGATTATTAACATTCAAAAATGACACAGGAAACAATGAAAAAATTATTTAAAAATTATAATTATACGTTTGATAAAAACGAAATAAAAATATTAAAAACATTTTGTAAACAATCCTTAAAACAAATTGAAGGTGATAATAGATTTTATTCTGAAGTTAGAAGTTTCACTTCAATATTAAAAAAATTAGAAAGCGATGATGAAATTATTAAGTTGACGAAAGACGAAAGCACAAAACTAAAAAATCAGTTAAAACAAAATCATCAATATTTAAAGAAAGAAGTAGCAAAAAGCTGGTTTGTAAAAAAAATGTTTTATCGTTCAATGGTTAATCAATATTCAAATATACTTGAAAAACACTTTGAGATGTAATTATGATAACTGAAAAAGAAAAGTTAAATATTAAAGCACCAACAGGTAATAAACTAAGTTGTAAGGGTTGGCTTCAAGAAGCGGCAATGAGAATGCTGATGAATAATCTTAACGCAGAAGTTGCTGAAAAACCCGAAGAATTGATTGTATATGGTGGAAGTGGAAAAGCTGCAAGAAATTGGGAAGCTTATGAATCTATAATTGCATCTTTACAAGAATTAGAAAATGATGAAACACTTATCGTTCAATCAGGTAAACCTGTAGGTGTATTTAAGACACACAAGAATGCGCCAAGGGTTATTATCTCCAATGCTATGCTTGTACCTAATTGGGCTAATTGGGATGAGTTCAGAAGATTAGAAGCTCTCGGTCTCACAATGTACGGACAAATGACAGCAGGAAGCTGGATTTATATCGGTACCCAGGGAATTCTGCAGGGAACGTATGAAACATTTGCAGCCTGTGGTGATAAATATTTTAACAGTGATCTTTCAGGTAAATTAATACTTACTGCCGGATTGGGCGGTATGGGCGGAGCACAACCTCTCGCTGCAACTATGAACGGAGCTACATTTTTAGGGGTAGAAGTAAATAGAGAAAGAGCACAAAAAAGAATTGATACAGGATACTTAGATATAATTACAGCAGACATTGATGAAGCTATCCAAATTGTAACAAAAGCAAGAAATGAAGGTGATGCACTTTCTGTGGGACTTATAGGAAATGCCGGGGAAGTACTTCCGAAATTATTAGAGTCTAATTTTCAACCGGATATTATTACCGATCAAACATCTGCCCATGATACTTTAAATGGGTATATCCCGATGGGAATGAGTCTAAATGATGCATTTAAATTAAGAAAAAGTGACCCGGATAAATACATCAAACTATCAAAAGAAACGATTGTAACACACGTAAAAGCGATGCTGGAATTTCAAAAAAGAGGAACAATTGCTTTTGACTATGGCAACAACATAAGAGGGGAAGCAAAAGATAACGGAGTAGAAAACGCTTTTGACATTCCGGGTTTTGTACCGGAATTTATCCGTCCCTTATTCTGTGACGGAAAAGGTCCTTTCAGATGGGTTGCTTTATCGGGAGATCCAAACGATATTTATGTTACCGACCAGGCAATAAAAGACACATTCCCGGAAAATAAACCTTTGTGCAAGTGGATTGATATGGCAAATAAGAAGGTTCATTTCCAGGGACTTCCGGCAAGAATCTGCTGGTTGGGTTACGGCGAAAGAGCAAAGATGGGAAAAATATTTAACGATTTAGTTGCATCAGGTAAAATAAGTGCACCCATAGTTATTGGAAGAGATCATTTGGATTGCGGATCAGTAGCCTCACCAAACAGAGAAACAGAAGGAATGAAAGACGGCAGCGATGCTATTGCAGACTGGCCTATTCTTAACGCATTGCTGAATGCAATCGGCGGAGCTAGTTGGGTATCGGTTCATCACGGTGGTGGTGTTGGTATTGGCAATTCTATACACGCCGGTATGGTTGTGGTAGCTGATGGTACAAAAGAAGCAGAGGAAAGACTGAACAGGGTTCTTACCTATGACCCAGGATTAGGAATAATGAGACATTCTGATGCCGGGTATAAACAAGCAATTGAAAATGCTGAAAAATTTAAAATTAAAATTCCCATGCTAAATACCGACTAAATTCTTACCTTTTTAAATAACGGGTATGCAACTGTCCATAAAAAAGTATCCACTTACTTTAGAGAGTGTTGTACAATTAATAAACTTTTATTTCGACTGGAAGGAGAAATCTTTCACTTAAACCAAATAAGTGAATCGGGCCCGTCTACCGCCGAGGTAGAAGATCCGCTCTACATCTTACATCCGATAGAAACGGATTTTTTATTAAAAGTATTTTGGACAGATGCGAACGGATACGGCTAAAATCTTAAATTTATTTTTGGTGTACAATAAATAGATATTTTTTATGCTTTCCTTTTCATAGTTTTGTAATAACATTTTCAAATTTTTTGCAAGTAAGTCAAAAACATTGGAGGCTGAAATGAGAGTATTAATAGCAGATAAATTTCCCGATAAATATGTTGAAAAAATAAAAGGTATTGTAAGAGAAGTAATTTACGAACCGGCTTTTAAAGCCGATGACCTGCCTAATAATATTAAGGACATTGATGTACTTATTGTGCGTTCAACCAAAGTAAATGAAGATTGCATTAGTATATCTAATAAATTGAGTTTAATAATAAGAGCCGGTGCAGGTGTAAATAATATAAACATTACCGAAGCAAATAAGAAAGGAATTTATGTTGCCAACTGTCCCGGTAAAAACAGCATTGCCGTTGCTGAATTAGCAATGGGATTAATTTGTGCAATTGATAGAAAACTGCCTGATAATGTTATTCAGTTCAGAGAAGGAAAATGGAACAAGGCTGCATTTTCTAAAGCTGACGGGCTTTACGGAAAAACAATTGGTATTGTAGGCACGGGAAAAATAGGCATAGAACTTATAAAAAGAAGTAAAGCTTTTGGGCTAAATGTAATAGCCTGGTCAAGATCTTTAACAAAGAATAAAGCCGATATTTTAGAAATATATAAATGTGCAGACTTAAACGAGCTTTTTGAAAAAGCTGATATAATAAGTATCCATCTTGCTCAAACAAGTGAAACTAAAAAAATAATCTCTGCAGATTTAATAAACAGAATGAAAAAAGGTTCTTATTTTATAAACACTTCCCGCGCAGGTGTAATAGATGAAGATGCACTTATTACTGCTGTAAAGGATGGAAAAATATTTGCAGGGATTGATGTTTTTAACGACGAACCTGAGGTAAAACAAGGAGAGTTTAGTTCAGATCTAATTAACATTCCAAATATTTATGTAACACACCATATTGGTGCTTCCACTAAGCAGGCACAAAATGCAGTTGCAGAAGAGACATTTAAAATTATTGAGCAATACAAAAACAAAGGTATAGTAAAAAACTGGATAAATAGATGCGAAGTTACAGCTTCAAAATATCAATTGGTAATTAGACATTTTGATAAGCCGGGCGTGCTTTCAAAAGTTTTACAATTACTTAGTGACGAAAATATTAATGCTCAAGAAATTGAGAATGTAATTTTTGATGATGAGTTAACAGCTTGCTGCAAAATTATGCTCAATTCAAAACCGTCTGAAAAGATTACTGAAGAATTGGCTCATAAGGAAGAAGATATTCTTGACGTTTCTTTGATAGATTTATAAATAATTTAGATGGAAGATTTTTTATATTTCGTGTCGGTTTAGTTTATATAAATTTAACATCCACAATATATTTTATTATCCCATGATAGTAAGGAAGTTTAAGGATTTCCAACAGTCCTTCTCTGTCTTGACTTTCAAGATTTACAATTAATGATGATATGTTTTCTTTAATGAAATTTTTAGATTCATTATTGAAAGAATTAATAACTTCATCTTTTTCAACTAAGTCATATATTTTGTTTTGTGTTTGTTCTGCCTTATCGTTAAAATATTTTAAGTTTTCTTCTTCAAAAGAAACCAGCACATAATTTACAAACGGGTATTGAAATTCAATAAAATCCGATAGTTTTTCACTCAAACTAAAACCGTCCTTCATTTTGTAATCAACAAAGTTTCCGTTACCGATTATTAATGAATTAAGATCATTCTTTTTATCTTTTTGTGAAATTTCTACATTTACGTCTATTTCGTATTCTTCTTTGAATATTATCTTGCTTAATAAAACTTCTGTGGAAGATACATCACCCGTAATGCTTAATTTTTTTATATCCGCTTCATTCTTAAAATAAAAATAAGAGTTGGACAAATTTCCCTCAAAAGATAAACCAAATTTTGAAGATACATACAAGTCTTTATTTTTCAATAAATCAAATGACGGCACCAGAGCAACGGAAGATTTATCTTTGGATAATTCAAATGTTAAAACTGCTGCCGGAAAATAATTCTTTTTAAGGTTTTTATCTTCAGGTAAACTTTTAACTAATAAGTTTGAAAAAATATTATTTGGTAAAAATAAATTCACTTTATATTATCTTTTTAAAAAAAGAAAAGCACCTCTAAAAGGTGCTTTAATAAAACCATTTGAAATAAAATTAATCTCTTGGCTTTGCCTCACTAACAATGATATTTCTACCATTTAGTTCTGATTCATGTAAGGCTGTAATGGCAGCATTAGCTTCATCTTCGTTTTCCATTTCTACGAAACCGAAACCCCTGGATCTCCCAGTATATCTGTCTGTAACTACTTTGGCAGATATAACTTTACCATGTGCTTCAAATGTTTCTTGCAAAATTTGGTCGTTTACTGCCCACGGGAGACTGCCTACGAAAAGTTTCTTACTCACAAGTGACCTCTGATAAATATGAAAAAATTTAATTTACGGTAAAAACCGCTTTCAAAAATACTACTATAAAAGCTAAAATCAAAATAATAATAGAAAAGTAGAAAAAATTATTAAGTTTTATATTTATTATTTACTCTTAATTCTTGCTGCTTTTCCGGCTAAATTTCTAAGATAATATAATTTAGCTCTTCTTACTCTGCCTTCTTTAACCAACTCGATTTTAGCAATAGTATGTGAATGTAAAGGGAAAATTCTTTCAACTCCGACACCGCTTGATATTTTTCTAACTGTGAAAGTTCTATTAGACCCCTTCCCTTTTAAACTAATAACATTACCTTCAAATGTTTGAATTCTTTCTTTATCACCTTCAATTACCCTTACTTGAACCCGGATACGATCCCCTGCTTTAAAGCTTGGGATATCCGTTTTCATTTGTTCGGGTAAAACATTATTTAAATCAACCATTATTTTCTCCGTTTTTATTATAATCTTTCCATTTTTTAGTTAAACTTAGTGACTGCTCTTCTTTCCATTTTTCTATTTCTTTTTTGTTACCCGAAAGTAAAACTTCAGGTACTTTCATTCCTTCATACTCTGCAGGTCTTGTATAACACGGTGCTTCTACAACATTCCCGTTTTGGAATGAATCATTTAAAGCTGATTCACTGTCATTAAGAACACCCGGAATTAATCTTACAATAGCATCCGTTATCAGTAATGCCGGTAATTCTCCTCCGGTTAAAACAAAATTACCTATTGATATTTCATCAGTAGCAAATTTTTGCCTGACTCTTTCATCAATATCTTTATAATGCCCTGCAACAATAATAATATTTTCAGATAAAGAAAATCTGTTTGCCGCCTTTTGATTGAATATTTTTCCTCTCGGTGTAGTAAAAATAATATTGTTGTATGTTCTTTCTTTAATTAATTCTTTTAAACATTCAAAAAAAGGTTCAGGCTTTAACACCATGCCGGGTTCACCGCCAAAGGGTTTATCATCAATTTGTCTGTGTTTATTAAAAGCATAATCTCTAAGATTATGAACAACAATTTCTACTTTCTTTTTATCCTGTGCTCTTTTTAATATACTATTATTAAGAGGACTTGAAAGTAGGTCTGGAACTGCAGAAACAATATCAATTCTCATCGTCTTCTTCATAGTATTCATCTAACTTTTTCAAAATCAATATCTTTTCATCAACATCAAATTTTTCAACAAAATCCGGAACCGCAGGAATCAATCGCTCGTTGTTATTCAAATCAGAAATTACGTAGACATCATTAGCCGGTAAATTAAGTACGTCTTTTATTATACCAATTTTAACATCATTACAAAAAACATTACTGCCTATCATATCATGAATAAAAAAATGATCTTTCGGCAGTTTTACAAGATCATTTTCATTTACATAAATGTTTTTACCAATTAAGATTTCTGATTCTACATTAGAATCAAAATTTTTAAACTTTACAAAGAAACAATCTTTCCCTTCTTCAATGGATTCAACCTTTAAAGATTTTTTATCATCAAAAAAATCCACAAAAATCTCATCGAGTTGAAAAAATCTCTCTTTAAAACCTGAATAAGAGATGATTTTTACCCTCCCATTTCTTCCAAAGGAAGAAACTACTTTTGCGATAAGAAAATAATCACTCACAAAAAAACGTAAAGGAATTCTCCTTTAATCTAATATTTCTAATATGGCTCTCTTCCCGTCTTTTGCAGCTATGGCTGTAAGAAGAGTCCGCATAGCCTGAGCAGTTTTTCCTTGTTTTCCGATAACTTTACCCACATCATCAGATTGCACTTTTAATTGAAGTACAACTTTATTTTCTTCAGATATACTTTCTTCAACAACAACGTTGTCAGGTGCATCTACAAGATGTTTAGCAATGAATTCAATGAATTCTTTCATAAAAAGAAGCCTCCTTAATTAGATCAGGGCAACATTAGAATTATTTGCACAGAAGAGGAATATACTGAATAAAGTTTTAATCTACTTTTTTCTCAGTCTCTTCCTCAGAAGCAGTACCCTTTACTTCTGCTGTACTTTCGTCACTACTGTCTTCTTTAATTTCCGGTTCTTCAGTTTTTACTTCTGTCTCTGCAACTTTGGTTTCAGGTTCTTCAGCTTTTACTTCCGTCTCTGCAACTTTGGTTTCAGGTTCTTCAGTTTTTACTTCCGTCTCTGCAACT
>DRJC01000350.1 GCA_011052365.1 Ignavibacteria bacterium | reverse complement strand
AAGGAGGTCAGCCATGACACTAGTAAAATGGAACCCAACAAGAGACTTATTTAATCTTGAAAGAGAATTTAATAAATTGTTTAGCACTTATGGTGACAAATTCGGAATAAGCAGAGCAGAAGAAGATGCATACGAAAATGCAATTTGGTCACCACTTGCAGATATTTCTGAAGATGAAGACAAATATGTCGTAAATCTTGATTTGCCGGGAATAGACAAAAAGGATGTTAAGCTTTCCTTTACTGACGGTCAAATAACAATCAGTGGTGAAAGAAAACAAGAGAACAAGGAAGAAAACACCAAGTATCATAGGGTTGAAAGAATGTTCGGAAAATATTATCGTTCTTTTGCACTACCTACTAAAATTAAAGAAGATAAAATTGATGCACAATTTAAAAACGGTCAGTTAACTATTATTATACCTAAAGCTGATGAAGTTAAACCGAAAGAAATTGAAATAAAAGTTAACTAAGTTGTCTTGGATAAATAAGAACTAATAAAGGGCAACTATTATAGTTGCCCTTTATTGTATTCTATAAAAAATGGAGAATTAAAAAATGAGTTCAGTAGAAACAAAAGCAAAAAAATATAATTTTAAAGCGGAGGTTAAACAACTTCTTGATATTCTGGTTCATTCACTTTATACAAGTAGAGATATATTCTTACGTGAATTAATTTCAAACGCTTCCGATGCTTTGGATAAACTTAGTTTTGAATCGACAAAAGGCACTGATTTTATTGATAAAGAAGCACCGTTGGAAATAAGAGTTAATTTTGATGAAAAGGAAAATACATTAACAATATCAGATACCGGTATTGGTATGAACAAAGAAGAAATTATGAAGAATATTGGAACCATCGCAAAATCAGGTTCTGCTGAATTCTTAAAACAATTAACCGAAAGTAAAAACGATGTAAATAATATAATCGGAAAATTCGGCGTGGGCTTTTATTCCGTGTTTATGGTTGCTGATGAAGTTATAATTAAAACAAGATCATTCAGAAAAGAAGATGCGCCCGTTGAATGGAGTTCAAACGGATTGGGAACATATCAAGTAAAAGAAATTGATGAAAAATTAAAAAGAGGAACATCAATTGAAATTCATTTGAAAGATGATGCAAAAGAATTTGCCGAAAAGTACAGGCTTGAATCCGTAATAAAGAAACATTCTAACTTTATTCAGTTTCCTATTTACGTTGATAAAGAAAAAATAAATACGATGACTGCAGTTTGGAGAGAAAGAAAAAGCAATGTTAAACCAAAACAATACAATGAGTTTTATAAATATTTAACTTATGATAATGATGAACCCTGGGGTATAATTCATAATAATGTAGACGCTCCCATTCAGTATAACAGCCTGCTTTTCATCCCTAAAAAGAACTCGGATTTTTTCGGATATAACCGTGAAAATTATGGGCTTGACCTTTATGTTAAAAGGGTTTTGATTCAACATCAAAACAAAGAACTGCTGCCCGAATACCTAAGTTTTGTTAAAGGTGTTGTTGATTCGGAAGATCTGCCGTTAAATATTTCTAGAGAAACACTTCAGGAAAATGTCGTCTTTAATAAAATAGCAAACAATATAACCGCACAAATTTTAAGTTTTCTTATTAAAAAAGCTGAGAAAAAACCTGAAGAATATGCCGAGTTTTGGAATGAGCATAATAGAATTTTCAAAATGGGTTATGCTGATTTTACCAACCAGGAAAAATACCTAAAATTATTAAGGTTCAATTCATCAAATGATAAGGACGAAAAGGGATTAACATCAATTGAAGATTATGTCGGAAGGTTAAAAGAAGGTCAAAAAGAAATTTATTATGTGATAGGTAATAGCAGGGATTCTATCGAGGTTGATCCGCATTTGGAAATATTTAAGAATAAAGATTTGGAAGTTTTATACCTGTATGATCCGATTGATGAATTTGTAATAAATTCTATTAGAAAATATAAAGACTTTGAATTTAAATCTGTTGACGGCACAGACTTAAACAAGTTAAATGATTTTAAAGATGTTGAAGAGAAAAAAGAAAAGGTAAAAGAACTAAGCAAGGATGATGAAAAACATTTTGACAGCTTACTTGCAAGAATAAAAGATATACTCGGTGATAAAGTAACCGAAGTAAAGGAATCGAAAAGATTATTAAACAGCCCTTCTTTATTGGTTAATCCTGATGATGCTATGTCGGCACAAATGCAAAAACTATTACGAATGACTAATCAGGAAGTTGGAAAACAAAAGAAAATTTTTGAAATAAACAAAGACCATGCTTTAATAAGAAATTTACTTACAGCATTTAAAGTAAATTCAAAAGATGAATTTATAACAAACGTAGTTGAAGAAATGTTTGAGTCAGCGTTATTGTTGGAAGGTAACTTGGTTGATCCCCACCAACTTGTAAAAAATATAAACAAGCTGCTTGTGGATTCAAGTGAGTGGTATATTAAAACAAAAGGTATAAAAGAATAAAAGGTAAATAAAATGGGATTTAATTTTAACAGGTTAACGGTAAAAGCACAAGAGATTGTCCAATCGGCAATTGAAATTGCACAGAACTATAACAATCAAATTATCGAACCTGAACATTTACTCGCTTCATTGTTGCAGGAAAAAGGGAACATTTCTTTTTCTATTCTGCAAAAAACAGGCGGCAATGTTGATAATGTAAAAATTAAAATAAATGAATTACTTGAAAAGTTAACAAAGGTTAGTGGTTCGGGAATCGGCAGCCAGCAAATGTCACCGGCAACGGCAAAACTTTTTGATGCAGCCGTGGAAGAAGCAACGGCTTTAAAAGATGAATATGTTTCAACCGAACATATTTTGCTTGCTCTATCTGCAGACAAAGGGAAAGCAGGACAATTGTTAAGAGATAACGGCATTTCAAGAGATATAATTTTAAGCGCATTAAAAGATGTAAGAGGAAATCAAAGAGTAACATCTCAAAATCCCGAAGACACTTATAAAGCTTTGGAAAAATACGGACGAAATCTTAACGATGCCGTACTCAACGGGAAGTTAGATCCTGTAATCGGCAGAGATGAAGAGATCAGGAGGGTGCTGCAGGTTTTATCGAGAAGAACAAAAAACAATCCTGTTTTAATCGGTGAACCCGGTGTGGGTAAAACGGCTATTGCAGAAGGCATTGCTCACAGAATAGTATCCGGGGATATACCTGAAAACTTAAAGACAAAACAGATTGTGGCATTGGATATGGGTACTCTTGTTGCAGGCACACAGTTCAGGGGACAGTTTGAAGAAAGAATGAAAGCTGTTTT
>DRJC01000349.1 GCA_011052365.1 Ignavibacteria bacterium | reverse complement strand
CCTATTTTTACTTCGTCAAAAAGAAAATAATCTACTTTTTCGTTTGAAGGATCAAACTGTATTTCATCAGAAACTTCAATTGTTTTTCTTCCAATACTGCAAATGATCTTGTTGTCTTCCAATTCAGCATAAATTATACCGTTAAACATTTCATTAAATCCGTAAACAGAATAATCACCATAAAGCCCAAACTCTATCTTTTCATCCGATAAGATGCCTACTTTTACAACCGGTGGTTTGTTCAGTGTGTTCATTTAATGATAATATTTGAAATAATTATTGCTCAAAGCAAATATAAAGAATAAGAAAACAAAATTTAATATGGTTATAATATTGTAAGTTGGAAAGTTAAAAGGATTCCTTTAAATTGGTATAATTTAAAAATCATTTATTATCATAAAAATAATATTGTGTGGCACAATTAAAAAATAAAATTATCGATTTAATTGGGTATCCGATGAATTTGGGGGCGAACAGGTACGGTGCTGAATTAGGTCCTGCTGCTTTACGAATTGCAGGCATAAAAAACTGTTTGGAACAATGTGGTTATAAAGTTATTGACAAAGGAGATATAACTGTCCACGGAAAAATAGAAGACGAAAACACAAATCCGAAATTGAAGAACTACCAAAATATTGTTTTGTCTTCTACAAATTTAGCCGAATGGGTTGAAAATTCACTCCGAGAATCTCGCTTCCCATTGGTATTGGGTGGAGACCATTCGATGGCACTGGGAACAATAGCCGGAGTTTCATCTTTCTGTAAAAAAAACAAAAAACGTTTGGGCGTTATATGGATTGACGCTCACGCTGATATGAATACCGACGAAACCTCACCTTGGGGTAATATTCACGGTATGCCTCTTGCCGCATCTCTGGGTTACGGTAATAATATTCTAACAGGTATTTACGGATTTTCAAATAAAATAGAACCCGAAAATTGCGGTTTGATAGGAATAAGAGATGTTGATGATGGTGAACAAGCATTAATTAACAAACTAAATTTTCCCGCATATACCATGGAGCAAGTCAGAAAAAAAGGTATTGCCGAAGTAACAAAAGAAATGTTAAACCGGTTAATAAAGAATGTTGATTTCATCCACGTTTCTTTTGACATTGACAGCATTGACCCCGAATTAGCACCGGGCGTGGGCACAACCGTACCCAATGGTTTTAATGAAGACGAAACAAATATATTGATGAAAATGATTGCAGAAACAGGTTTGGTAAACTCTTTGGAGATTACGGAAGTAAACCCTATTTTGGACATCAAAAATATTAGCTCTGAATTTGCCGTAAAAGCCGTTTCTTTTTTAATGAGATAAAATATTGAGTATACTAAATAAAATTGTTTCTTACCTTGCAGCCTTTTTTATTTTCATTTTGTTACTGTGGCTAATCGGTTTTGTTAATTCCAGCCTGCTTGAATTATTAAGTTATTTTAGCCTTGCCCTTGGAATAAGTATTGTTTTAATCTCATTCGGCAACGACAAAAAGGGAATATTATTTTCCGGAACAATTATCTTTTTACTCGGACTAATATTTTTTATTTTGAATAATTTTGATTTTGATCAAACAAATAACCTAATGATACCGGCATTTTTATTTATTCTCGGTACAGGGTTTTTCGTCCTTTTTCTGGATGGTTTTTCAAACAAGAAAAATCTTATTTTATCTGCTCTATTTTGGTTAACCGGTTTTATCTTCATTTTATTTTTGGGTGAATTTAGCATCTCTACTTTTACAGCTTCCCTAAAAGATGTGGCTTTCAGTTTTTGGACGGTTATTCTACTTGTGGTGGGAGCTTTTCTATTATTAAAAACTTATACTAAAAAATAACTTACTTTAGAATCTATAATCTTCCATTCAGATAAATCAATTTGCCGGGTCTTTCTGCACCAAGTTTTTGTTCTTTAGAAACCAAAAATTTGATTGTCCGTTTACCGGATAGCTGTGGAAGCTTGAACGAATAATATTCTGAATTTCCATTAGGGGTAAAAACACCGAGTGAGAAATAACTTCGGGAAACATGTACCCAAAGCTGATAAGACTTACTCTTTTCTAATTGCGGCATATTAAACATTTGGAAAAAACCCCTATTCTTATCAAAACTGATAATCAATTTTCCGTAACTTTTATTTCCCAATTTTGTTGGGGTTAAATTTACCACCTTAACATTCTTAGTCGTTAATATTTCTTGCAGATCACTATTTTTTTTGAATGAAGTTGCGAGACTGCTTACCTGGTATGTTAACCTGTTAACATCCTGTTGTAATTTAGATACCTTTGACGAAGTTGAAAAATATATCCAAACAAATCCGGCTATCATTATTATAAATAATAAGAAAATTATAGGAACATAATTCTTACTCTTAGTTTCTGCATAATTTCTTCTTTCTCTATATGGCACGTAGGTTGATTTTTTTGGTTTTTCAGTAGTTTTTTTAACTATTTTTTCTTCCGGTTTATCTTCTACTAATTTTATTTCATCTTGAGGAATGACAGGCTCGTCTTTTTCTTGTATTTCTTTCGACGAGGTTAATTCATCTTCGGCGGTTTTCTTTTTCCTTTCTAAAAATGATTTCAGATCTCTTCCCTCTACCTGTGTAGCTTGTGAAGGTCTATAAATTTCTTTTGTTTTTCTATCGGAGGTAACAACCTCAAAATCTTCCGTACCGACTTTGAATTTTTCCTTTACTATTTCCTCTTTCTGCTCAACGGTTTTTTTAACATCTTCAATAATTTCAGGTTTTGTTTTTTCGTACTCTTTCTTTTCAGGTTCACTTTCTATTATTTCAAGTGTAAGCTTTTTCTTCTTTTTTCTTATTTCATCTTTAAGCGAATAAAGTTTTTTAGCAACTTTTGATTTTACATCAGCTTCGGGATTTTCAATCGTTAAAATTGAAGGAAGTAGTGCGGCAAGATTTTGATATTCACCAAGTTTGTTCCAGTCAAAATTAGGGTCTTGTGATTGATAATCTAAAAATTCTGAATGTTCTTCGAGGTCCAAGCATCCGAATGCAAAAGCGTAAATTAAATCCTGGTAATCTTTTTCAATAGTCATTCTTCGCCTTCACTTAAAAGATTTTCTCTTAAATTATTAGATGCTATTTTGATTTTAGATACAACCGTTTGAAGAGGAATATTTAATTTTTCGGCAATTTGTTGTTGAGTTAAACCTTCATAATAAGCGAGGTAAAGAACATACTGCTGTGCATCCGTTAAATTATTGAGTGCGTTTTCAACGTTACCGCTTATAGAAAATGCGGTTTTTAAATCAAGCGGATCAATTTCTTTTGATAGCTTTGGAATGATAAACCTGTTTTCATATTCATCACTGTAGTGAATACTTTTAACCTGATCATTATTATTACGTCTAACAACATCCACAGCTTTATTTCTTGTTAAACCTACCAACCAGGAATAAGTGTTATCTTTTTCCGAATCATAAAGCTCAATTTTACGCCAGACAATAGCAAACACTTCAACCAAGACTTCTTCTGCCAAATCTTTATCGCTTACAATTTTTTTAATTATTGTATAAAGAAGTGGAGAATATCTGTCGTATAAGATTTCGAGTGCCTTAGAGTCGTAATTGGCAACCCGCCCCATTAAATTGCTATCTGTTAAATTAAAATTTACAGTCAAGCTAATCGCTTATTTTATTATCTTTAATTGTTCATTTAAAGTAAAACTAAGATAACAAAAAATCAATTAACGTGAAACGAAAGACGTGAAACGTGGTTGCATAAATATGGTTCATACGTAACCCAATAACACCCTATACCAACGTGCGGAGAAGTGAAATAATTCT
>DRJC01000348.1 GCA_011052365.1 Ignavibacteria bacterium | reverse complement strand
TAGAAGAACATTTTTACGATGAACAGCAGATGAAAAGTCAAACCGTTATATAGCCTATGATTCTATATAAATATACTACATACGAAAATGCGTTAAAGATATTATTAGAACAGAAATTTAGATATACACAACCTTATTGTTTTAATGACCCCTTTGAATTATATCCAATTATTGAAGAATATTTTAATAATGAGCAGTTTGAGGAAATGTTGGAATTTGTTACACAATCACCTTGGATTGATGATGTTTATAACACCACTATTCGTGAAGGATATGATAAGTTAAATAACTTACAAAAATCTATCATCCCTTATGAACAGTTTTTTGCCATTCAAAAGAATAAAATACAATGTGAAATTAGAAAAAAGAAATTACCATTAAAAGAATTAATACGTGAAAACATTAAGAAAGTTGATATAGATGAGTTAATGAATTTAGAATATCATAAATTGATAAACTCATTAATTGGAATACTAAGCTTATCAAGTAAAAACAATAATATTTTAATGTGGGGGCATTATGCTAATTCCAATGTAGGAGTTGTAATAAAAATAAATGCTAATAAAAATTACTTTGAATATTTAGATAAAGTTCATTATTCAAATGATAGACCAAAAATAAAACTCTCAAAAATGGATTACACAACTCAAGAATCTATTGATTCTTATAAAAAAGTTTTTTTTAACAAATCTTTAGATTGGTCATATGAAGCAGAATACAGAGACATTAAACCTTTGATTAAAGGATCCAATTTGGGGAAAGAAGACAATAATGGTTTTCCAATAATTCTTTTTGATTTTCCAATTGAGATAGTAGAAGGAATATAATTGACAATCCTTTAAACAATGAAAATTGGGAAAATCAAATTAAAATCGGAGCAGAAAAATTTGGAGATTTATTAATTAGATATTCGAGATTGAATTAAAAACTACCGCCAGCATAATAAAAGAGACAACCCTTTGAATAATGTGAAGAGATTCTTTTTACTTTGCATTATTTTGGAATAAAATTAAATAAGTATTTCTAAGAAATGAAAAACGAAATAATCATATATCAAGCTAATGAGCTTTCTGCCCGATTGGAAGTACGAATAGAGGAAGAAACAGTTTGGCTTACACAGACGCAAATTGTTAGACTCTTCGATAGTAGCAAAGCAAATATCAGCGAACATATAAAGCACATTTTCCAGTCTGGTGAATTGGAAAAGCAATTAACTGTTCGGAAAATCCGAACAGTTCAAAGTGAAGGCAACAGGACTGTTTCAAGGAAAATTACACATTATAACCTGGATATGATTATTTCCATCGGGTACAGGGTGAATTCTATCCTTGGTACTCAATTTCGCATCTGGGCAAATAAAGTGCTAAAAGATTATTTGTTAAAAGGTTATGCTGTTAATCAGCGTATGGATAGAATTGAAAATGACGTACATTATTTGAAAGGAAAAGTTAATGAATTTGATTTGCAGATTAAAACCAGCCTGCCGCCAAATGAAGGTATCTTTTTCAACGGACAGATATTCGATGCTTATATTTTTGTAACTAATCTCATTAAAACAGCAAAGGAATCCATTGTTTTGATTGACAATTATGTTGATGAAACTGTGTTGTCCATGTTATCAAAACGCAAATCCGGAGTACAAGCAACTATTTTTACTTCCAAATCAACAAAGCAAATCAAACTCGACCTACAAAAACACAATCAGCAATATTCCGAAATTGAATTGAAAACTTTCACAAAATCACACGACAGGTTTTTAATTATCGACAAAGAAATAGTCTACCATATCGGGGCATCGCTGAAAGACCTTGGCAAAAAATGGTTCGCCTTTTCAAAAATAGAATTTGATGCAGAAGAATTGATTGGAAAGTTAAATAATGACCTGTAGAATAAACAATAATATACATGAAAACCAAAAAAATTGGAGGAAAAGGATTAGGAGAAATTACGTTGGGCAATTTTTTATCCAACATTGTAGCTAAGGGCGGACCCTCCTACGCTTTGCTACGGTGGACAGGCCCATCTACGCTACGCTTCGGTGAGCAGGCGGGTGAAAAGAGCCACTCCGTTAGGCAACTATACAAATATATCCAACATCTAAAACAGCTTGCTAATCTTTGCAGAAATGTATATATATGGATATACATTTCGAGAATTTAAACTAGGAGAATTTACAATGTTAACCAAAATTCAAAAATGGGGAAATAGTCAAGGAATACGTATCCCAAAAAATCTTCTTAAAAATACACAAATTCAAATTGGAGAAGAGGTTGATATTATTGCTCAAGTTGGAAAAATTATTATAGAATCAACAAATAAAATTCATGGAAGATATAGCATAGACGAATTAGCAAAAAAAATGCCAAATGAATACAATCCAACTGAGGAAAATTGGGGTGCACCTGTTGGAAAGGAGGTTTGGTAAATGCCTCGATATATTCCTGAAAAAGGTGACTTTATCGCTGTGACATTTGATCCGCAATCCGGACATGAGCAAAAAGGACGACGACCGGCATTGGTTATAAGCAATAAAGTTTTTAATAAAGCTACGGGACTTTCTATAGTCTGTCCAATTACAAATACAAATCGTTCTATTCCTTTTCATGTTAAAATTCCGAAGGAGTTTTCTTTAACTGGTTATATTATGGTTGAACAGGTTAAGTCGATAGACTTCAAAAGTCGTAAAATCAAGCTAATAGAAAAAGCATCTAGTAATATTATGGTTGATGTACTGGGTATTTTAGATGCTTGCATTTATCAAGACGCCTAACAACCACGCCGTTAAATAAATGAGAATTTTGGGGTTCTAATATTAAAAATGGAAAGAACAACTACCTGCCTGAAGCAAGGAGCTTAACCTCTGCTTTTGTATAAGTAGGAAGATTCATCGCCCAGGTATAATCATCGGATATAATTATATCTGTACCGGCTTGCCAATTTTTTACTATGTCTTTATAATAACCTGAGATACGCCATTCGGTTCCGCCGAGAAGTGTAATTGTTCCGATGTTCATATCAATACTTTTAATTATAGTTAAATATCCCAAGGATTTACGAGAAAGAAAATCTGTGTCGAAATCTACTTCAACATTTTGAGGTTTAAGAAAATACTTGTTCCCGTTTACATACATAAATCCCTGTAACTTGTTTTCAAAAAGAACTACTATTACTTCAGACATATTTGATGTGACTAAAAATCTATTTAGCACCCATCTTGAACCGTCGGATAACTCAACAACATTTCTATTTACATTGTGAATCAGACCGTTGATATATCTTACTTCACGCATTGAGGAGTCTGCCAACTTTGACTGAAAAGCACAGGACATTAATCCGACAATAAAAAAGAGTGGAATTATTAAAAGTATTTTTTTTGTTCTCATTATTAGCTAATAAAATTCTGAATTAAAATAAAAATAAAGATTTAAATCGACAAGTGAAATATGATAACCAAATTATTTATATAAATCTATAATTTCTGTTTGTGGTTATTCATTCTTAAAAACAATACGGTTTAACCGCCGAAAACACTAAGAGTTCGCAGAGTAAACAGAAAATTTTCACCCCGTTTTCTCCGTTCCCTCTGCGGTTAATTATTCTTTATTTAATGTAAAAATTGTTTTTTACCACCTATTAATCCTCAGACCCTGCGTTATATAGCAGCAGGTGAGCTTGGTGTTTATAGACACAACATTATCGGCAATCCTTCAATATTGGGAATCACGAATATAGAATATAGATAAACCCGGTTGACAAAAATGAAATAAGTTTCTTTTAAAAAAATTAGTGCTTTATAATAAATTATTTACTAATTTCAATTGTTCACATTATTCATATATGGAGGTTCATTATGTCAGCTCTTAGAATGCAATTTTTAACCCTCGCAGTGCTTGTTTTTATCGGCATTTGGTTAACGGGTTTTAGTAATGCACACTGGTTTCTTTGGGTACCTGTTGTACTCTTGCTTTTTGCAACCGTTACAGGTATATGTCCCGGACTTTTGTTCTGGAAAAAAATGGGCTTAAAAGATTAACCTTTTCAAATAGCTGAAAAGCGGCTGCTGCTAAATCTATAAATACAAGCCATTAATTTTTTGTAAATACAGAATTTTTATTTTTTATAAATACATTCGATCCTAAAAAATATTGTGGAATAATTGACCTTATTATTCTATGTAATTATAATGAATAAGAATAAAAAGATTTAAAAGTGGCTGCTACTCAGCAATCAAGTTTAATGACAGAGATTTGATTAATACCGATAATAGCTTATTATAGATCCCAAAGAAGAAAAATCGACAATAAAATATTTTTTAATAAGAAAAGTTGATAGTTTTATTCTAAAGATTAATAACCAAGTATAAGTACATATCAAAAAATGGGACTTCATTTATTACATAAAGGTAACCATCACAAAATCTTTATTAAGTTAAACTTCCCCGTAAATTATAAATACTTCCTTAAATTAATTATTCTAACTTTCTTATTTCTTAATATATATAAAGTCAGTTACCCCCAAATAAATAACAGTTATATTGTCGGAGAAATTACAAGCAAAGGAAATAAGAAACCGATTAAAAATGCAAATGTTTATTTAGCCTATACGATGTTAGGAAGTTCAACCGATAGAAACGGTAACTATTCCATAATTAATATACCCTCGGGAAGATATACGTTGGTTGTTTCCCACATCAACTACGAGACTTTAACTATAAAGATCAATGTAAATAATAAAAGAAAATATAGCTATAATTTTGAATTGGAGCCCAAAATATACCAGTTTAGACCGGTAAGAGTTACAGCAGGGGGACGCGCCGAATGGCAAAAGAACTTTGAAATTTTTAAGAAAGAATTTATCGGCACATCTAACTTCGCAAAGAATACATTTATAGTAGATTCTTTAGCCCTTAATTTTAATCGGAATGGGGATGATATACTTTTTGCTAAATCACAGGAACCTTTAATTATAATTAATAATGGATTAGGATATAAAATTGAATATGAGTTAATCCACTTTGAGTATAACAAGGAGTATAAAAAGGATTATGTTAAATACTCAGGATTTCCAAAATTTAGTTTATTAGAAACAACAAATCCGGATACTTTAGAGCTTTGGAAATTAAACAGACAAATAGCATATAACGGTTCTTTAAGGCATTTTCTACGGGCGATTTGCAAAAACTATGACATAACAAATAATAATTTAGACACAGTAAAATATAAGATAAATTATTCCGATTCCTCTGTGGGGAGGGATAAGATGGAATACCCGAAAAATAATTTTTTGAAAGATAATGGATTTGAAGTTTTATATAAATCCGCTCTCGGGCCAAGGTTCGGTATAATTCCGATAGTATTTTTCGTTAATATGAATAGATACCTAACACCGGCAAAAAATGCAAATGAGATGTATTTAAAGTTTGAAAATTATTTCGAAGTGAGATACGATAATCCTAACAAGAAAAAATTTCCCCATGATAAAAAAGCTAAAATATCGTGGATAAGACTTGAAAAAGATTCGGTACTGATTGACAAATTAGGACGATATTATGAGACATTTGCCATTAAATCATACGGCTATTGGGCAACACAAAGATTAGCAGATACTTTGCCCTATGAATATGTGTACGGAGATTCGTTATTTAAATATAATTTGATAGATATAGAAAAACCCCCGAAGTAAAAAACTCCGGAGGTTTTATTTGATTTTATTTAATTATTTTCAGCTACTTTTTTAAGGATTCCCTTCAGCAAATCATAAAACTTTTCAACGGTTTTAATATTTACTCTTTCATCGGGTGAATGTGCCCCTTCAATTGTGGGACCGAAAGATACCATATCCAGCCCTGGATTTTTTCCTTCAAGTATTCCACATTCCAAACCGGCGTGGATAGCTTTTATTTTAGGTTCGTTATTAAAAAGTTCTTTAAAAACTTCTTTTGATGTTTTTAATATTGCCGAATCGAGATTAGGTTTCCATCCGGGATAACCGTCACTTGTTTCTACCCTGGCGCCTGCTAATGTAAATATTGCTTTTACATTGCTTGCAATATATTTGTTGGCACTGTTGATAGAACTTCTCTGACTTGTTCCTAATTTTAATAAGTCGCCCTCTGTATGAATTGTAGCTACGTTTGTTGAAGTCTCCACCAAACCCGGGATGTCCTGGCTCATTGCAATTACACCGTGTGGAAGTGCCATTAAAGTATTTACAATTTTATTTTTAAAATCGTTGCCGAATACTTTGTCAATATTATCATCAAGAGCTTGTAAGTTTATCTTTAATCCGCCGTCGGCAGTTTTGTATTCGTTATAAACATCCTTTTGGAAATTCTCCACAACCTGCATTGCTTCATTTTCATTTGCCGGGTCTATGGAAATTATTGCTTCTGCTTCGCGAGGAATGGCATTCCTTAAATTTCCGCCTTCAATTTTTACAATATAGAACCCGGTTGATTCCAAAACATTCAAAGTTCTGGATAGAATTTTAATGGCGTTACCTCTTCCCTTTTCAATGTCAAGACCGGAATGTCCGCCCTTTAACCCGGTAACGACTAATTTATAGTTTCTATTTCCTTCGGGATTATTTGTCCGGTCAATATCAAATTCGGCAACTGTATCAAACCCGCCGGAACAACCAACATAAAAAGCACCGTCTTCTTCGGAGTCAAGGTTTAGTAGTATTTTACCGGAAATAAAACCCGGTTCTAAATTGCTTGCGCCTGTAAGTCCGGTTTCTTCATCAATAGTCATTAATATTTCCAGAGGTCCGTGGACAGTATTTGAATCGGTAATTAAAGCCAAAGCAGCGGCAACACCTACACCGTTATCGCTTCCCAGCGTAGTACCGTCGGCTTTTAACCAATCCCCGTCTACAACTAATTTAATCGGGTCATTTTCAAAATCGTGTTGTATCTCGTTATTCTTTTCACAAACCATATCAACGTGACCTTGTAACACAACAGTTGGGGCATTTTCGTAGCCCTGTGTCGCCGGTACGTTTGCAACAATATTCCCGACTTTATCTTCTTTGAAATTTATATTTAGACTATTTAATAGACCCCTCATATATTCTCTTATTTTCTCTTCCTTTTTGGAAGGTCTGGGAACATTAGCAATTTCAGAAAATCTTTCCCATAAAATTTTGGGTTCTAAACCGTTTATTACGTCTGACATTTTCTCCTCCTATGATAAACAATTCAAATTTGTTTTATTAGTTATGCAACCTGACTTGCCTTTTTACGCTCGACAAGTTTTGCATTCTTTTTATCCATTTCGGTTAAATATCTTTTTCTTATTCTGATATTTTTTGGAGTAACTTCAACATACTCATCATCAGTTATCCATTCAATTGCTTGTTCAAGAGTAAGTATTTTAGCCGGCTCCAACCTAATTGCTTCATCGGCACCCGATGATCTCATATTAGTAAGCTGTTTTGTTTTTGTTACATTTACTCTCATATCCATGTCCCTTGTATTTTCACCGACAACCATTCCTTCGTAAACATCAATTCCCGGGTTAATAAAAAAGGTAACTCTTTCCTGTAGTTTATACATAGCATAAGCAGAAGCCAACCCGTTATCCATTGATACAATTGCGCCTCTCTGTCTTTGGGATAAGTCACCTTTGAAAGGTTCATAACATTCAAAATTATGGTGTAAAATTCCTGTGCCTTTAGTATCCGTCATAAATTCTGCCCTGTAACCGATAAGTCCCCGTGCAGGTATTAAAAATTCGATGCGTGTATTTTCATTAAAGGTAACCATATTATTCATTTCGGCTTTTCGTTTACCCAATTTTTCAATAACTACTCCGACAAATTCTTCGGGCACATCAATTATTAAGTGTTCTATCGGTTCGCAAAGAACATCTGCTTTCTTTTTCATAATTACTTCGGGTCGGGTAAGCTGCAGTTCGTACCCTTCGCGTCTCATATTTTCGATTAGTATCCCCAAATGAAGTTCTCCTCTACCGCTTACTTTAAATGTGTCGGGAGAATCAGTCATTTCTACTTTTAAGCTCACATCAGATTTTAATTCTCTTGAAAGCCGTTCACTTATATTTCTTGTAGTCACATATTTACCTTCCAGTCCGGCAAACGGTGAGTTGTTAACCATAAAATTCATAGTTAGTGTTGGCTCATCAATAGCAACAAAAGGTAGTGCTTCCCCATCCTGTAAATCGGCAATTGTATCTCCAATATTAACGTCTTCAAGTCCTGCAATTCCACCAATATCACCTGCCTGCAAATTTTTAGTTTCTACCCTGTGATAATCTTTAAACTCATACAACTTTGAAATTTTAGCAGTAATTTTTTCACCCGATATTTTTATCAATGAGATTTGATCCCCTGCTTTAATAACTCCGTTGTGCACTTTGCCTATTCCTATTCTACCCAAGTAGTCGTTATAATCAATTGCGGAGATTAGCATTTGTGCGTGTTTATTTGAATCCCCCGTAGGCGCAGGGACATAATCTACAATAGTTTTAAATAAAGGAGTAAGGTTCTCACTTTCGTCCTCTAAATCATTTTTTGCAATTCCCTGTTTTGCAATTGCCCAAATGTACGGAAAATCAAGTTGCTCGTCGGATGCATTTAGTGATACAAAAAGATCGAAGACTTCATTTAGAACCTCGTCCGGTCTGGCATCTTTTCTATCGATTTTATTTATTACAACAATCGGTTTGAGTCCAAGTTCCAAAGATTTTTTCAGCACAAATTTTGTTTGGGGTAGCGGACCTTCGGCAGCATCAACTAAGAGTAATACACCGTCCACCATTCTAAGTGTTCTTTCAACTTCTCCGCCAAAGTCAGCGTGTCCGGGTGTATCAACAATATTTATTTTTACACCTTCAAACACAATACTTAAATTTTTTGCAAGAATTGTTATTCCTCTTTCCCTTTCAAGATCGTTGGAATCCATTATTCTTTTTTCTACTTTCTGATTGTCTCTGAAAACCCCTGTTTGCTTCAACATAAAATCTACAAGCGTAGTCTTACCGTGATCAACGTGAGCGATTATTGCTATGTTTCTGATATTCTTATTCAATTTATTCCTTTGTTTCTTAATTTAAATACAAGATATAAATATACTCAGAAGTGTAGGGATTAACAATGAAAGAAGAAATACAAAATTTGTGATGAGCCTATCTTTTACGTTACTATCTGTGTTCTCAAAGCAATTTCTTCAAGAATGGAAGAGACTTTTAAACAAGTGTTCATTTTACCATTATAAACTACGGAATACCCTTTTACGTGAATCTCAAAAGCCTGTGCCCTTGCTTTTTCAAAAGCACAGTTTGTAGCTTTAATTAATTGCATAATGACTTCATCAAAAGTATGCCAGTCATCATTATAAACTATTACACTTGATAAAAAAGTTGTAGTTGTGGATTCGTCAGTTTCTACATCTAAAGACGGTTTATATGGTTGCATTTCTTCCATATACGAAATGTAATAAATTTTTTAAATAAATGGAGTGCTTGTGAATAATTATTTTAAATTTTGTTAGCATTATCAATACGCTAAAATTGATTTTACACGAGCACATGTATATATTTTTATAATAAATAAAAGATTTTTTGGAGGATAAATGAAAATAGCAGTTTGTGTTAGTCACGTTCCCGACACTGCTACAAAAATTAATATTGCAGATAGTGGAAAAGAAATTAATCCGGCAGGGGTTACATATATAATTAACCCCTACGATGAATATGCAGTTGAAGAAGCTCTTAAAACAAAAGAAACATTAGGGGATGATTCTGAAGTTATTGCAATAAGTGTTGGCAACGATGCAAATAAAGAAACAATTAGAAAAGCTCTTGCAATGGGAGTTGACAGCGGTGTTCTATTAAAAACCGAATCACAATTAGATTCATTTGGAATTGCAAAAGCACTTGCCGAAGAAATTAAAACCCAGGGTTGTGAACTTGTTTTTATGGGTAAACAATCAGTTGATTATGATAACCAGGTTGTTGGTCAAATGACCTCAGCAATACTTGATTACTCGTGTATTTCAGTTGTAGTTGATTTTAAATTAGATGGCAATAATATAACATGTGAAAGAGAAATTGAAGGTGGCAAAGAAGTTGTTGCTACACAATTACCGTGTATTATTACTGCGCAAAAGGGTCTTAACGAACCGAGATACGCATCACTAAGAGGTATTATGACTGCAAAGAAAAAAACAATTGAAGAAAAACCTGCAGTAGAAACCGAAAGTAATACCGAAGTTATCGGACTTAAAAAACCACCGGCTAAAAACCCCGGAAGGATTTTAGGAACCGACAGTTCAGCAGTACCGGAATTAGTTAGATTATTAAGAGAAGAAGCAAAAGTTATTTAAGGAATTTATTTATGGGAAATACAATTTTAGCAATTTTAGAACAAAGAGAAGGTAAATTAAAAAAATCTGCTTTCGAAGCAGCTTCTGTTGCAGCAAAGCTGGCAAAAGATTTAAATCTAAACGTACAAGCAGTAGCAATCGGAAGTGAAATATCAAACTTAGATGAAGTTGCCAAATATGGTGTCGGCAACATTACTCATTTCAAAAACGATTCACTTGCAAATTATTCATCATCTGCTTACACAGCCGTCGTTACAGAATTTGCAAGAGAAATTTCTGCCGATTATTTAGTTTTTGCAAATACTTCATTCGGTAAGGATTTAGCACCGAGAGTCAGTGTAAAATTAGATGCAGGATGTTTATTTGACTGTGTAAAATTAGAAGTTTCCTCAGGTGAAGTTATTGCAACCAGACCAATTTATGCCGGCAAAGCTTTAATGGATGCGAAGTTGAAAAGCGCAGTTAAAGTTTTTACAATTAGACCGAATGTTTTCAAACCGGTTGAAGAAAGTGTAACGGTAGAAATTTCAACTAAGGATGTTGATGCACCTGACACAAGCACCAAGGTTGTTGAATTCAAAAAAGCCGAAGGTAAACTTGACGTTGCAGAAGCGGATATAATCGTTTCAGGTGGAAGAGGATTAAAAACACCTGAAGATTTTAAAATGGTTGAAGAACTGGCAGATGCACTTGGTGCAGCAGTGGGAGCTTCCCGTGCAGTTGTAGATGCAGGATGGAGACCTCACAGAGAACAGGTCGGTCAGACGGGAAAAACCGTTTCACCGTCACTTTATGTTGCTTGCGGAATATCGGGAGCAATCCAGCATTTAGCAGGAATGTCTTCTTCAAAATATATTGTCGCAATAAATAAAGATAAAGATGCTCCCATTTTCGGGGTTGCCGATTACGGTATTGCAGGTGATGTATTTGAAATATTACCCGAATTAACGGAAGCTATTAAATCATTAAATTAAAATAGATTAAGGCTTATAACTTGGACAAAATTCAATGTGAAATATTAGGCTTATCTTCAAGCCCTGCAACAGGCGGGGCTTATGCCATACTTTTGAAAGGAAAGGATTCGCCAAGAAGATTACCCATTATTATCGGAGCATTTGAAGCCCAAGCAATTGCTCTTGAGATAGAAGGGATCAATCCCCCACGTCCTCTAACGCACGATTTGTTAAAACAAGTTATTGATACTTTGGGCGGAACCGTAAGCGAAATTATAATTGATGAATTAAGAGAGAATACATTTTTTGCTAAGATAATACTCGAAGTTTCTGCACTAACTTATGAAATTGACAGCAGACCGAGTGATGCTATTGCACTTGCCGTTAGAACTAAAGCTCCAATTTTTGTGGCAGAAAGTGTAATGGAAGCTGCTGCGTTCGTTCCCACAACGGAACAAGGAAATGAAACCAAAGATGAATTAGCCGGCGAAGAGAATTTTAATGCAAGTAGTAAAGAATCTCAAATCGCTTCTCTTCAAAGTAAATTAAGAGAGGCAATTGAAACCGAAGAATATGAAAGAGCTGCAAAACTTAGAGATGATATCCAAAGATTAACAAATCAAAATTAGAACTTTTAAAATACTTTCTTGCCTATTTCACAAATGTTACATTTATTTTTATTACAGTAATTCCAGTACAAATGTAAAATCCCCTGGTAAATTACACTTCTATCGGATCTTATTTTTAATGAAGACATAACATCTTCAACTAATTTATTTTTCCCTGCTTGCTGATAATTTAGATAGGAATTTAGCACACTATTCAGTAGTTCTCTTTTGTTAAAAATTTCGAAATATAAAGAAAGAAACGGCAGAATGATATTAATTATAATTTCATCTGCACGTGAGACTCCTACGAGATATAATAATTTTGTCTTAGCCGGCTGATCGAATAAGAAATGCTCACCCCAGTACCCTTCTGCTTTAACAATAAAATTATTTCTTAATTTTTGTCTTAGTTGTTTTTCATCCTTTTCAGTTTCAAATAATTTTATTAATTCGTGAATTAAATTTCCCACCAATATTTTCTCAAGTATCTTTACCCCGCCCGCAATTCGTACCGTAGGGAAATTTTGCGGTCTCATTCTAAAAAAATTCCAAGAAGTAGGATGAAGTTTCGCACCGTAATCATAATCGTGATGTTCGTGCCACAGCTCGTAAAGCTCTCTAATGTAAACGGATGTTTCTTCATCAGGCAGTTCCTTAACTTCAGACAATAAACCGCTAACGCTGAATAAAATTGCTTCTAATATTTTATCTAAATTACTGTTGCTCTTGATAGATCTAAGTAATTTTATCTCTACTGATTTAGCAAGTTTATTCATATTTTCTTTATTTTTTGAATAACCCAAAGCGGTAAATACATTTTCATAAAGAAGCTGTTCCCATAAAACAGGGGCTGTAAAATCATTGTAATTAAATTCTATCCTCTCTAATTCCGATCCTAAATCATAATTAACAATCGGTTCTTTTAATTCTCTTTGACTTAGATAAGCCAACTCTTTAAGCCTGTTAAATATTTTTTCCTTTTTGTAATTAAATCTTTTGCTGCCTAAACTTAATAGGTAATTTTCTTTAAATTTTTCAGATACTTCATTATTCAACCCTGCGCAACGGATGTAATAAGATTTACTTGCATCGTCCGATTTAATTTGATCCGTTAAACTTTGTTTTATGTTTGGTGTAATAAATTCGGATAACGAAATGGAGGGTATTACCCTTTTGTTTTCAGCAGTTACAAATTTTTGGTTTGTATTATTCGCATAGACAATATGCAAGATAACCTTATTGTACTTCTTATTTTTATGATGATTATGATTTTTCCAGTTTCCTATCTCCGTATCGATTTCAATATCACCGGAAAATGTGGTATTGTCTATTTTAATTTTAGCATCTAAATAATCAGGTCCCTCTAAGTCTTTGTTCGGCTCTCCTTTTGATAATACTTCTATCGATTTTCCGTCAAAAGTTTTTAAGTTACCTACAAAATTATGTTTCTCCCAAATTTCACACAGAAATTTTTCGGAGATAATTCTCTTATCCAAAACATTAAATTTATTATTTATTATCTATTATTTATTATTATGGTTGTAGACCTTGATCTTATGTTGCCCAAGGTATAAAAAAGTTCAATATTGTTTTTACCTGTTCTTAACCTGACATTCCTAAATGTATATTCTCCACCGTTAACAGAATAGTATAAATCAATTTTTTCTTTATTAATAAAAAGATAAATATCGGCATATTTTATTTTGGAAGGTAATACGACTTTAATATTTACTTTATCATTCATTGTTGTTTGTGTTGTATCGTAATCAGGTATTTTTATCTGGGGAAGTTTTTCTCTGATAGGATATTTGTAAACATTTAATTTATCTTTATAAAATTTATAAACCGAATCAATTTTGTTTATCGTTAAGTTTTCTGATGCAATTTGATTTTGCTGAATTTGTGAGGGATAAATTCTAATAGTAAATAGAGAAACTGAGAAAATAATAAAAGTTAATATTTTAATAACACGTTTCATCTAAATAAAACTTCGTTTACAATTTTGTTTAATTTAGTAAGTTCATCTCCCGCAGCCTTTGCAAAGTTTTCCGAATTATCTTTATAAATAATACCACGGCTTATGTTTACAAGCAATCTCATTTTATCCCTTTTTGAGATGATATTTATAACTTCCGTTAAGCTCCCGCCTTGAGCACCAACCCCTGGAATTAATACCGGAAGCTGTCCGAATAAATCAATGTTCTCTTCTAATTCTTT
>DRJC01000347.1 GCA_011052365.1 Ignavibacteria bacterium | reverse complement strand
TTATAAATCTGAATGTTCAATAATATCATACCTTGTTACAATATCAATTATTCTTCCGTATTCGGTAACAAGAATTGCAGGCGAATCGCCCAAATAATTTTTCACTGCTGAAATTTCAGTTTTAGCATCAATCGGGGGTAAATTTTTTCCCATCACTTGCGAAATATGTTTATCCAATAACTCAGGTTCTTTTAAAACTACAGTCATCAATTGTGATTCCCTAACACTTCCTACAGAAATTCCGTCATCAATTACAGGCAACTGAGAGAAGCCACGGAAGTTAAGTAACTCTACTGCCGTTTTTATCTTGTCTGTTGACTTTACAGAAACGAGTTCTCTTTCTTTCCCCAAGTTTTTTGCTTCAATTATATCATTAAGAGTTTTTGTACCGTTCGTAATTAATCTTTTATCCCTTAACCATTCAATGCTGTGAAATTTAGATAGATACCTTTCACCGGTATCACAGACTATAAAAACTATTACTGCATTTTCATCCAACTCAGCGGCTACTTGAAGCATACCTGCTACAATTGTTCCCGTACTCCCACCGCTGAATATCCCCTCTTCTCTCGTTAATAAACGTGCGTACTTAAATGAATCCTGATCGGTTATATTAATAATTCTATCAATATATTGAAAATGAACATTTGCCGGTAAACAATCCTGCCCGATACCTTCTACTAAATATGGCTCTCCTTCTCCCAACTTTCCTGTCTCTTGATATTCTTTAAAAATTGACCCGAAAGGATCTGCACCGATTATTTGAATATCAGGATTTTGTTCCTTTAAATATCTTCCCGTTCCGCTGATAGTGCCGCCTGTTCCTATTCCCGAAACAAAGTGAGTTATCTTTCCGTCGGTTTGTTTCCAAATTTCCGGTCCCGTAGTTTTATAATGTGCCTCAGGATTTGCAGGGTTACCGTATTGATACAAATAAATTGAGTTTGGTGTTTCCTTCTCAATTTTCTTAGCAACATTTATATAAAAATCGGGATGATCGTGTTCTAAAGCATTTGATACAACAATTACATCTGCACCTAATGCTTTTAAATAGTTAACTTTTTCGGCACTCACTTTATCAGTAAGCACACAAATGGATTTGTAACCTTTTATAGTACAGACTAATGAAAGACCGATTCCGGTGTTACCGCTTGTTGCTTCTATAATTGTTCCGCCCGGTTTAATTTTTCCATCTTTTTCTGCGGCTTCAATCATAGAAATAGCTATCCTATCTTTTACGCTACCGCCGGGATTTGATGATTCTAATTTGGCAAATATTTGAGGTTTTAAACCTCTATTAATTCTATTAATTTTTATCAGTGGTGTGTTACCCACTGCTTCTAAAATATTGTTTTTAAACTCCATTCAAAATTTCCTGCTTTCCTTTTATATTACCCCCTGTTGATAAATAATTATTTAAATATTTTATAAAAATAAACAATTGGATTGAATGATTAAAGGTGAATTTTGTATGTTATCAGACATTAATAAATTCTTAAAAAGAATATAAGTTTTATATTAGAAAATAAAAGAAATTCTTTTACTAACAATCTGAGAATATTTTCAGTCGACTCTCCGTAGGTTTTGTCACCGAGACGAGCGTCGCCGAGGCAAAAATGAAAAAAATATTATTCCTTGTTTTTATTTCTTTAATTGGTTTATCCTGTAAAAATGAAACCGGTAAAGAATTAACCATCAAAAAAATTATTATTTACCCTGTTAATTCAAGCGTCCGTGCATTAGAAGTTGTAAATGATTCAACTGTTTGGTTTGCAGGCTCAAGAGGAGTTTTTGGTTTTACTGAAAACAACGGAATAACCTGGAATATTGACAGTATAAAAACCGGAAATATTGTTCCTCATTTTCGTTCCATTGCAGTTACAAATAAAGCCGTATTTTTGCTTAGTATTGCTTCCCCCGTTCTGCTTTACAAATCTGTTGACAAAGGAAAAAACTGGAAAATAGTTTACCGAGAAAATGATTCATCTGCATTTTATGATGCTATGGCGTTTTGGAATGACAAAGAAGGTATTGCTATGGGTGACCCGATTGAAAATAGTTTGTCCATAATCATAACAAGAAACGGAGGAAACTCTTGGCAGAAAATCTCTAACAGTAAACTTCCACAAACATACAAAGGCGAAGCGGCATTTGCAGCAAGCAATTCAAATATAGCTTTACACGGAAATAATGTTTGGATTGTTACCGGCGGTAAAAAAGCAAGAGTATTTCATTCAGCAGATAAAGGAAATAGTTGGGAAGTATTTGACACACCCATTATTAAAGGCGGACAAATGACAGGTATTTATTCGGTTGATTTTTATGATGATAAAACCGGGATAATATTCGGCGGTGACTGGAATAAGAAAGAACAAAATACAAAAAATAAAGCCGTTACAACTGACGGAGGAAAAACCTGGAAATTAATCGCAGACGGTAAAACTCCGGGTTACAGATCTTGTGTGAGATATGTTCCTGATAATGAAGACAAACAAATAATTGCCGTGGGAACCCCTGGGATTTCTTTATCGATGGATGGCGGTAAAAATTGGCAGAATATAAGTAACGAAGGTTTTTACACAATAAGATTCGGCAGTTCATATAAATCAGCCTGGCTTGCGGGAAATAAAAAAATCGGTAAAATTGTTTGGGAATAGGTTTGAGTCTTTTTACATGGTCTTTATAAATTTTTATTTAAGATTTCTTTTAATTCTTTAACAACAACATCTGCATCCGGTAATTTCTCTTTAGTTATTTGATGTTTTAAACTATTTCCCCAAGCGGTTTTTATAATTTTAATAGATTTTTTATTCATTAACTGCTCAACATTTTCGTATTTTAATTTCTTAAATTTCATCTTCTCTAAAAAAGCTAATTTTATTTGCTTCCAATCTTTTTGATTAATTGAATCTTTCAAATAATAAATATCATAATAATCTCGTGGAGCAGAATAAGAACGCTGTATTAATGCTCTTATTTTTTCTGCGATAACTTCTTTTAAATTATAACAAAAAATTTCCGTAGAATCTTTTAAAAGCGAATCGGAATATGGATGAGTTATTTTTTTTAATTCAGGTTCAAATATCATTTTTTCAAATAAAGTGATTTCTACTTTCATATTTGTTGTCCACCTTTTCGGATTTGGCGGTTCTTGATTCTTGGAATGATTAGCACCCCAATATTTTAGCCTTGCTTGATAACCGGTTAGTTTATCTTCAAATTTTACCTCCGTTATTTCTTTAAGGTGAAATAATATCCCTGAATTATCTTCAGCAATTTTAATTATTTTATTCATCAATTTACGTGTTAGTTTATAATCAGTAGTTCGCGAAGTAAAATCTAAATCTTCTGAAAAACGATAATCGGGAAAGTAACATTTGCGAAGCGCTGTTCCGCCTTTAAAAACCAATTTTTCTTTATGCTCATCAATTGAATAAAATGCTGAAAGGAAATGTCCCAACACCCAATCTTTATCAACTGTTTCGGGCGGAACTTTCCACTCAATTGATTTTTCCGTTATTTCTTTTTTTAGAATCATATTAATAAAATTCTTTACTTAAATTAAGGATTTCATCTCTACTTACATTTAACCTTAGTTTCCAACTTGAAACAAATTCGCCACTCTCTTCACCTGTAAAATCTATTAAATTATATTTCTTATTTATCCGAAGTTTAGCATACTTTATAAATGCTTGTAAACCTTTTTTATTTAACAACTCTGCAACAAATCCCATTCTTTTAATTGCAGAAATATTATTTACCGAATTAGAATATTCAATCATCTTTTTACTGTTTAACTTTGCTTGTGCAAATGCGGATAATAGCAAATCGAAACCGCCGGAATATTTTTGCAAATCGAAACAATCAACAATTGTTTTTTCAATATCGGTAATTGGATAACTGTTGTTACCGTAACCAAGTGTTGTTATGCCGGCTCTTTTTCTTTCCGGAATTGTAACAAACTTATAGTTTACTCCAAGTATTGTTTTATCCTTTTTTCTTTTTGTTGTTTGTATAAAAACTCTGTTTGGAAAACGAACCGTTAAACCGTGTATGCTTAATGCGGACCAATATGCAACCGCACTATTTTTAGAAATGAACGTCCCGATAACATTTTGATTGTTGAAATTTTTTACTGCATAATACCCTTTTTGAAGCCGGTAAAGAAAGACTTTGTGAACTAAATTTTCTAATACTTCATTGATGTTAGTAAATTTATGGTTTAATTGTTCTTCAATTTCTGATATTGTAAAATATAATATCTCGTTTTCGTCCAATAAATGAAGAAAAAGAAGCTGCTCCTTTGTTAAGTTTGTCGATATGTAAACACTGTCTGCCATTACTTTTTATGTTTAGTAAAGACCTAATATTTGAGTCTTATGGTTACGTATT
>DRJC01000346.1 GCA_011052365.1 Ignavibacteria bacterium | reverse complement strand
TCTTGCGCTTTGAATGCTGCGAGTACCAGTGCGAATTCTTTTTCAACCGGACGAGAAATAAATGAGCTGTCTTGTTCAATGAATTCTGTTACCACGATAGTGAAGCCACCCCGCCGCACGAACGCGAGCTCTTTCGGAGAGTGGAAAACTTGATAGGCAAAACGCATTTTCTCAAGCGTGTTTCGGCACAGACGCTCGCGCGCGAGCTCCGCAATACCATATTTTTCATCACTTGCTTTGATAACAACTTTTGCTCCGTCACTGATGCGGTGCCCGACGAGAACTAGCTTTCGTCCACCGGCAATCGGACGGATAAGAAACCGCTCTCCCAAGAGATGCGGCTGGTCTGCGCCTAGCGTATAGCCGAGTTTTTCAACAATCGGTGAAAGCTTTGAAAGTGTTTTTTCGCAATACTCGCTCCAGTTTCTTTTTTCTTTTTCTTGGTCAGTTTTCATAGTGGAAGAAGCTGGAGAGTTGTTCAAGATGTTTTTCCCAAGAGTGCTCATATTCCACGAGCGCTGCAGTTGGCTTTGGTTGGAATGGCAAGATTTCTACTTTCGGGAGTGGGGAATCGTGTACAAGCGCGCTCGCTCGTGCCAGGGCAAATCCTTTTACGAGTCGTAAAAAGAAATGCGACGCCGCGCGCGCGCTGGCTCGCGTGTCTCCGAGGCGCATCACGAGCGGTGTACGCGTGAGGAGTGTTACAAGTGCGGCTGGGAGCTCAACCGACGGTCCGTTTTGTGTATAAACGACATCTGCAGCGCGCGCGCTTTTATGCAGCGCGCGCGCAAAAGCAAATAAGCGAAGAGGAAGCAAACGCTTTTTGTTTATTGTAATAATTTCTACCCCGCGAATTTCTTCCGGCAGATAGCCATAGGTTATGACTGTAACAGAATGCTTCGGAGCAAGCCGCTTTGCCAGCTCCTTTATATAATGTGCCGGCTCTTCAATGTCTGGAGGATAAAGTGGTGTCGTAAGCACTATGCGCATAACGGAAGTTTAGCATAATGATAGAAATATTTTTTATTTCATTTCGGGGAAGCGTATTCCCTCGAAAAAAGCTTTCTCACTGTAATCTATCTGCCACACACCCCAAAGCCAAATACCCGACTTACGAAGTCGGGTATTTGGCTTGCTTTTATGCTCTGCTTATGGTTTAGTTTTGGTAGAGTTTTCTGTACACCAAAAACCCCTAAATGGGGGAGGAGGTTGAGATGGTTGAGAAAATTATTACCCCAGAGGATTTCGTGGCACACGGAATAAAGATTTCAAGTGATTTCTCCTCGTATACGGGGGAGAATTGTTTTGCGCTGACTCTCACAGACGGGTCGGGTGTCGCCATCATCAAGATGGCTGGAGCCGGTGCGTGGCAACACGCACATCACCACAGCATCACACGCGAGGAGTATTTTGTTTTCACTGGAGTTTTGGTACTCGCCACACTAAATGGGCGAGGGAAGATGGTTCTGCGCGTGCACCACTCTGGACAGTCGTTCGTCTGCAAGCCCGGCATGGTGCACGCAGTGTACCGCGCGGCGGGTACTGTGTTTGGAGTGGCCAAGTTTATCATCGGCGAAAATGAAGAAGAGGATAATGACCTAATTCTGGAGCCGGAGCCGTCTTTAGAAAAAGAAATCTCTGGACAAGGAGATCTCTGGACAAGGAGATATGGCTAGTCGGTATCACGATTAATGACATTAAGGGGATCATTTTCAACAGTGTTGCTTGAGAACATTGGCGAATTTTTTTTCAACCGGAAGTGCGCGACTACGCTGTAGTCGCGCACTTTTTTAATATAAAAATGTAAGTGATCAATAAATGGAATAAATGGGGTCAGACACCTTTGTTTGTAAAATTATGTGGTGTAATTTGTTCTGATACGCAATATTGTACAAGAGCGCGCGGCGAAGCCGCGCGCTCTTGTACAGTTAACCTTGTGGGGTGACAAATATGATAGATTGGGGTGACAAAGGTTAACTAAACACTTTTGTTATCGCCACCTTAAATACGGTCGGGTACTATTTTCATGAACGAGCATGGAATAAATCTTCATGGCGAAGAATAGATGGTTCATAGTAAAAGTTTGAAAGATTGCAACCTATAAAAAGTTACTTAATGATGTTGGCCGATTACATTATAAAGTTACTAAATAATTCTTAAAAATATCGGACATCGGATGTCCGATATTCTACAAAGAATGGGTCCTGACCCCATTTGCCCATTTGCCAAAAGTTTGCATAACATGCAACTTATTGATATAATTTAATCATAAAGTTTTGATAAAAAACTAGTTATGTAAAATAAAAATGAGTTATGACTACTATAATATTGATCGCAGGTTCTCCGGGATCTGGTAAAACTACAATCTCTCACATACTGAAGGAAAGACTGGGCAATACGCCTATGATAGATTTTGGTAGATTGAGAGAATTTCATCTAAAGCCAGATTGGTCTAACGAGAATAAAAAGGAAGAACAAATGGCTTTTGAGAACCTGCTCCACATCCTAGATAATTACGGCAAACATGGGTATGAATATGTTATTATAAATGATCTTAAGGATGAGCGTATTCAAAACTTTCCGGATGTTTTTTCTGGGTCTTTCAAAATATTTACTCTTGTACTCGATGATGATGTGCTTCCACGAAGAATGAAAGATTCAACTAGAGATTCTGGTTTCACAGATATCGAAGCAGCGAGTAAATGGAATAAACAAGTAAAAGGACGAGACACTGTCATGAATGAGTTTAAGATTGATAACTCTCATTCAGACCCAGAAAAAACGGCTGACGAGATACTAAGTAAGCTCTCAAACTAACGACCGCTCATTTTTACATTACATAACAAAGTATATGAGGTTCGTTCTTGTAGCTTATATAGTAAAGGGTAAATGGGGTCGGTAAATGGGGTCAGACACCTTTGTTTGTAAAATTATGTGGTGTAATTTGTTCTGATACGCAATATTGTTCAAGAGCGCGCGGCTTCGCCGCGCGCTCTTGACACACTCACGCGCGCGATTATAATGATATTATAATCATATAATATACACATATGGCAACAATTCAAAAAGCAATTAAAGTCGGTTCATCGGTCGCAGTGGTTATTCCGAAGAAATCTCTCAAGGCGCTTGGTATTAAACCGGGCGTACCGCTTGCTCTTGATATTGATGAAAAGAACCGTTTGCTCGTCGTCTCGCATCCGGCGCCAATCGCTAATGCAGAACTACTTGACTGGACAGGTCGTTTTATAAAACGCTA
>DRJC01000345.1 GCA_011052365.1 Ignavibacteria bacterium | reverse complement strand
GTGAAACGAAAGACGTGAAACGTGGTTGCATAAATATGGTTCATACGTAACCCAATAACACCCTATACCAACGTGCGGAGAAGTGAAATAATTCTTGATTTTTAACTGCCTGTATATTTATATATAATCTTTTGTTTTTTCATATTTTAAAATTTAATTTATAAGTAATAAATGAAACATAATGTCTCAATGAGCCTGTCTGCTGTAGTTAGATGCAATGCGTTTATTGAGACGTTGTACACAATTAAACGAGCGGCGAAATAATTTAGGTAACAAAGAAAATTGATTGTGTTTTTGTTATTTTAAATATAGGAATTGATATGACAGAATTATTAACAATCAAAGAAGCGAGTATTTGGGCAAGTGAACATTTAAATAAAAATGTTACTACTTCCAATATATCATACCTCATTCAATACGGTAAAGTAAAAAAATGCGGAAATAATGGAGCAACAGCAATAAACAAATATGATTTAATTAACTATTACAAAAGTTATAACGGGCAAAGAGAAACTGATTGGAAAGAAAAACTTGGAGAAGATTTAAACTGGGCTTTATCATTTGATTACCTTAAAGAAAAAGATACCACTAAACATATCCACAGGTTACATCCATATAAAGGGAAATTTATACCGCAGTTAGTTGAGTATTTTATTGATAGTCATACTGATAATTTTAAAAAAGAAACATATTTTAAAAAAGGTGATATTATTTTAGACCCGTTTTCCGGTAGCGGCACAACAATGGTGCAAGCGAACGAATTAGGTATGCACGCAATTGGAATAGACATATCAGCATTTAATTCACTTATTGCAAATGTAAAAGTCGGCAGAGTTAATTTTCAAGATTTAAACAACGAATTGAATAAGATTACTATTTCGTTAAAACGTTTTATTTCGAACTCTAACAATGTACAATTTGAAACTGAATTACTTGAAAAATTAAATATATTTAACAAAAAACATTTCCCATCACCTGAATTTAAAATAAAAGTAAGGCAGAAAGAAATAGTTGAGCGTAACTATACACCGGAAAAAGAAACAAAATTCTCAAAAATATTTGATAAGTTACAAGACAAATACCAACTAAAAATTAAACAAGATAAATCAAGTAGCTTTCTTGAAAAATGGTATCTTGAACCTGTTAAAAAAGAAATAGATTTTATTTTTGAACAACTTAAAAAAGTTAAAAACCCTACTACAAAGAAAATAATAACAATTATTCTAAGCCGAACAATTAGATCATGTAGAGCAACTACACACGCAGATTTGGCAACACTAAAAGAACCTGTAACAAAAACTTACTATTGCAGAAAACACGGAAAAATATGCAAGCCTTTGTTTTCAATGCTTTCTTGGTGGGAAAGATACGGCAAAGATACTATTAACAGACTTAATGAATTTAATAAATTAAGAACCAACACTTATCAAAAATGTTTACAAGGTGATGCAAGAAACATTAATATATTTTCTGAATTATCAAAAAAAGACCAAGAGTTTGGGAAATTAGCAGAGAAACAAAAAATTAAAGGTATGTTTTCAAGTCCGCCTTATGTAGGGTTGATTAATTATCACGAACAACACGCATATGCATATGATTTGTTCGGGTTCAAACGAAATGATGAATTTGAAATAGGACCATTGTATAAAGGTCAAGGAAGAGAAGCACGAAATTCATATATTGACAGTATTGCACAAGTTTTGGATAATTCGAAACAATTCTTGCAAGAAGATTATGACATTTTTCTCGTTGCAAATGATAAATACAATATGTATTCTACAATCGCCGAGAAATCCGGAATGAAAATTGTAAATAAATATAAGAGACCTGTATTAAACAGAACTGAAAAAAACAAATCAGCATATTCTGAAATAATATTTCATTTAAAGGAAAAATAATGGAAAAGGAACTTTTTATAATCACGGAAGAAATTGCTCAATTTTCTGCAAAGCAACGCATTGGAAGAGAATTGACAAAAGATGAATTAAACCAAGTTGGAAAATATTTACATTATGCTTTTGAAGATTGGGGGATAGTTTTAAAAGATGCGGTATTGAAAGTAACCGGTGCAAAAGAATTATCACAAAATTAAAAGATATGCCCTTAACAAATCAACAGATTGAATTAGTAGAAAATACTATAAAAACAAGTATAAGAAATAGATTTGAAACTTATAATCCGGAACCAGCGGTAATGCCATTTCATACAAGACTTTTGGGGAAAGATAGACTTGCTCTTTACTCATTTATCCATTCTCTAAATACCAATTTTGGTACAACAATTTTTGAACCGGTAGCTGTTGCGTTGGCTTCAACACATTTTAAAGTTGCTGAAAAACAAACTAAATCCGGAACCCTGATAAGCATAAAAGCTCAATTTGAAATTCAAAAAATTATGGATAATTTAACTTCCGCAACTACCAAACCAGACAAAGAAAAAGAAATTGAGATTATTAGAAAAGTATGTCAAGCCGGTGAAATGCGAACAGTAAAACCGACAAAAGTTGATGTTTATCTTGAAAGTAATGATAATGAAATATACCTAATCGATATTAAAACAGCCAAACCAAACAAAGGTGATTTTAAAGAATTTAAAAGAACTCTGTTGGAATGGGCAGCTGTTGTATTAGCTGAAAATCCAAAAGCAAAAATCAACACACTGATAGCTATTCCATACAATCCTTATGAGCCAAAACCCTATAGCCGTTGGACGATGGCCGGAATGCTCGACCTTGATAAAGAACTTAAAGTCGCTGAAGAATTCTGGGATTTTCTCGGTGGTAAAGGAGCTTATGATGATTTGTTAAGTTGTTTTGAAAGAGTGGGGATTGAGCTAAGAGATGAAATTGACAACTATTTTTCAAGATTTAAAAATTAACCGAACCCAATAACACCCTATACCAACGTGCGGAGAAGTGAAATAATTCTTGATTTTTAACTGCTTGTATATTTATATATAATCTTTTGTTTTTTCATATTTTAAAATTTAATTTAAGTAATAAATGAAATGTGTTTGTTGAGACGT
>DRJC01000344.1 GCA_011052365.1 Ignavibacteria bacterium | reverse complement strand
CTATGAAGAGTTATGCCGAAAATGTATTCCGTTTCTTTTTAGAAGACAGGGTAATTTTACTCAGGCGAAAAGATATTGGACTAAAGAAGTAGAAGTCGATTTGATTTCAAAGGATGCTTTTAAAGATGTTTACATCATAGGTGAGGTCAAATGGAATGATAACATCAAATTAAATTCGGTTACCGGTTTGCTGAATAATAAAATCGCAAAAATTCCTTTTCTAAAAGGTAAAAAAATAATTAAAGTAGTCCTCGGTAAAAAACAGCTAACAAGTAGAACAAGGAATTACTTCGCGCCGGAAGATGTGATAAAGGCATTTCGTTAGGGATTTTTTTTTTGAGTTTAGATATGCTTAATGCAACTTGGTTTTTGGATTATTAGTTTATTAGGAACTCACCTCTCTGTCCTTACAAAGCAATGCTGCCAACTTAGCAAACAAGTTAATGGGGCTAAAGCCCGGTTATGTTTTCAAGTGAATAAACCGTCACATAAATGTGACGGAAATATTAAGATTTCAAACATTGCCGTCCGTTTTAACGGACGGTTTGAAAATTTATAAAAGCATTTTGGCTTTAGCCACTTACTGTATCATCATAAACTTTTGTTTTTTCTTTTGCCGATAAAGAGAGGGGAATGTTCGTAACAATTTATTAAGATGCCTTCACCCACTTAGTAAAAGGTTTTTTCTTTGTCTTTACACAATCTCTAAGGTATAGGTTAATTAATGATTGGTAAGGGATATCATTTTCATCACCAATTCCTTTGAAATAATTAATGATTTCTTCATCTAATCTAATAGTGATTTGTTTCTTTAGTTTTTTTGCATAAAGGTTTTTTTTAAATTTCAATTTTGTTAAATCGTATTCTTTTCTCATTTTCTCCACCTTTGATTAAATTGTCTTATTTCTTGTTTGGTTAATTTTCTTGCTGAAATAATTCTAATAGTATTGCCTTTATCTCTTTCGTAAAAGCAAACTAAAAGAGGACGAGCCGAAGAACTAAATCCAATTATAATATAGCGGTCTTCATTATCTGAGTGGTCCGGGTCATTCGCAATGGCGGCTTTCTCATCTAAGAAGACGGTTTTTGCTTCCTCAAAAGATATTTTATGCTTATTTGTATTGGCTTTGTTTTTCCTTGAGTTCCACTCAAATCTTAATTTATCCACGAATAAAATATAATAAAACTACAATATAATTACAATGTAATAAATTAAGCAGGTGATAAAACTTGATAAGTAATGATTAAATATGTTCACATAATATATTATTAACCAAGGAGAATTATCTGTCCAAAATACAGCGATTCGGGATCAAATTTAAGAATTTTAAAAACAGTTACTTAGTAAACAAAATGAAAATATATTTCGGGTTGATATTGCTCATATTTAAGCGAATCAGGCCCGTCTACTGCCGAGGTAGAAGATTCGCTCTACATTTCAAAAATTTGTCCCCGAATTACTGCCAAAATAAATCTGTCTTGCATTTTTAAATTAAAAATACGTGGGATAATATTTATTGGCAAACCGCATAACGATCGGCAGAAAAAAATAATTTTATTTTGAAAAACCTTTATGCTGATTAAAAAAGTTTTAAAACAAAAAAGGCAAGATAAATATCTTGCCTTTTTTCATAACCTTCCACAAATTATAAATCTTATTAAATTTTTATTTAATCATAATTAAAAGCATTTTGTTCTTTTCTTTAGCCGATAAAGAATGGGGGATGTTTGCCGGCAAATTAATATATTCTCCACCTTTAACTTCGTAAAGTTTTCCACCGATTGTGAATTCCATTTCACCTTCAATTACTTGCGCAACAGCATCAAAAGATGACGTGTGCTCCGTTAATGATTCACCTTTATCAAATGCAAATAAGGTAATGTTTCCGTTAGTCTTTTTTATTAACTGCTTGCTTACAATTCCGGAATCCTGGTATTGAATTTCATCCGAAAGCTTAGCAACGTTTACCTCTGCTGACTTTTGTTGATTGTTTTCCGTATCCATTTTGTCTCTCCTTTATTTTTATCACTGTCATAAAGCCCTTCCACGTAATGTATAAAATTAACATACGCTTATAAATATTTTTTCAGGCATTTATTCCATTCACTTTATAATTCTTATTTCGGTTGAATAATTGTGAGAATAAAGCTCGTATCTTCCAATGCTTCAACATCGTGGGGTATTGCTTTATCTAATACAATAAATCCATTGGATCCTACATTAACTTTTTCTTCTCCGGCAGTAAAATTAATCTTTCCGGAAAGTACAAATAATGTTATTGGACCTTCAACTTTATGTTCATGCAATGTAATACCTTTGCGTAGCGATATTAACACAATACGCAAGTTGGAATTTTTTTGAAGTGTAACCGCGTTACGATTTCCTTCCTGCCATTCCGGTTCTTTTCGTAATTTCTCTATTTCTTTTTCAATTGAAAAAGATAACAACGGTGCTTTAAGAGACTTTTCTCTTAAACCTGATCTTTGATGTTCAGTCATTTTAATCTCCTTTCTAATAATATTAAATCCAATTTCTACTTTCCTTTCTTAAAACACGATACCAATAATTATCATCAATACCGAACCTGTAAGAAAAAGCTGATGCTATTTCCGGGGAATAGCTTTCATTAAAAACATATTTGATAGAGGACAAGTAGGGTGCCGGAAGGATTTCAATTACAAAAAATGATATGCTCGTTTTGATAAAATTTATTACTGTTGAAAGCATAATTTATTCCCTGTTAAAATCCCAATTCTTTTTTTGCTTCGTCGGTCATTAATTCCGGAGTCCACCTCGGTGCCCAAACAAGATTTACGTTAATACTTTTGTCCGGTTCTTCTTGCCACAAAATATTTTTAACCCATTCGGTTATGGTGGCGTGCATAGGACAACCCGGTGTTGTAAGCGTCATTGTAACATCAATTGAATCTTCTTTTATTTCAATATTATACACCAAACCGAGTGATACAATATCCAAACCTATTTCGGGATCGATAACCCCTTTTAACAATTCCAATACTTTTTCTTCTGAAATCATTTTTACCTCTACTTCCTTAAAATTGTTACAATATTAAAAGTGAAAATCAGTGAACCTAAAAACATTAATCCAAATGAAAAAAGTAAAGCGATCTGACTGTTAAAAATAAAAGATGCTGTTGTTGTTATAATAGCTGTAGTCATTAAATAATAACTTATCAGTGCATACTTTTCGTTGAACATATCCTTCAGCATTGGAACCGGTTCAAGTCCTACTTTGCTGCTGTATTTGTGGTACCAAGCTAAGAAAGGAACTATCTTATACATTTGCCCTACTATCAACATTGACAAATACCCGTAAAAAACAAGGTATCCGAAGATAAGGTAAATATTCGAAATTCCGCTAAGGTCTGTGAATGAAAAAATCAAACCGAATAGAGTTACAATTCCCAGCATGTAAAAAGAAAAAACCGAATACTTTATACCTATATCCCGTTTTTTCCTAAGCCTATTTTTATATATCAAATAAACTTGAAATAAAAAGAAAGCAATACCTGCTGCGATAAACAAAGTGCTGACAAGTATTTCAATCACATTATTCTTAAAATGAAAGAATGTGTTAATCCCCACCAAGCCTATATTAATCAACCAGAATGCCCACTTGCTGCTTTTCATAGAATAACCATGCGAAAGAGTAAACATAGGAATCAATTTATAAGCAACACCCATTACCACCATTGTTACCCAGCCTATTACAGCTACTTCTGCGTGTAGTTTCAAATATTGCAAATGATTTATTGTGATGTAAGGATGCCATAAATTATAGGACAGCAAGAAACCGGCAATGGCGGTTATTATTAAATAAATCAATGCCGCAATTAAGTACCACCCGGTAACGTTCCATTTTTTTACGTGTATAAATGTTCCTATCATATTAATTGCAAAGATCAGTACGGCAATGTTTAGAAGAATGGCGGAAGCATTAAGATGTAAACCGGTATCAAAATTCCAGAAGCCTGTTACAAGCCCGATCACTCCAAGTAAGAAAACCCAAAACTGAATGTCGGCAAGTTTTTCACTGAATAATTTTGTCTCAAGTACAACGGGAACTAATTGAAACATTGCACCGAATATTGTCATTGAGATCCAACCTAATGTAAGCAGGTGTGTAATGGCAAGTATCTTCGGCTGGAAATAGAAACCCGTAATGTCTTTGTAATTTAACATTAAAAGAAAATTTAAAATTACAAAATCAATTATAGCGGCAATAAAGTATTTTGCTACTATCTTAAAGGGCGGTGCATACGCTGTAACAATAGAATTTGATTGCAATATTTTGTCCTAATCTTTTTTCTTTATTATCACAATTTTAAAATAATCTTCGTTTATCTTTGTGCAAAACGCCCGGTAACCTCTCTCTTCCAATTTGGGATACAACATCAAAGGTTCGCGATGGTGATGCATAAGCAAAGCGGTTTTGTCGTCTATCTTCGAGAGTGCTTCCAAAATTTTAACCATAGGTTCGGGAGGTTCTAATTCGCGTACATCAACTTCGATAATATTTTCAAAATCGGCAATGTTTATCTCATCATCACTATGTGATTTTGTTTCGTCTTCAGCTGCATTCAATATGCTGTCTTTATAAAAATAGATTTTAAAAACATCATTTTCTTTTTCAGTTTTATGTGCGTATCCTTGTCTTCCCAGCACAGTATAAAGCGGAATAGGTTCAAAGGAATTTATTAACAAAAGAATTTCATCATTTTTTAATTCCTTAACTTTTGCCAGTATAAATTTTAAGGGATCTTTTCCGCCGGCAATTATAGGTCTTACGTCAAAAGTTACAACTTTGCTTTGGTCAATTTCAAATAGGTTTTCCTGCATTTCCTGATTCTCCTTTACTGTTTTTCCGTCATTATTATTTACAGAATTTATTTCTTCCGAAAAATTGTTAATTGAATTATTTAGTTTAGTGAGTAAAATATTTACATCTACGTTTGCTATCCTTGCAGCTTGCTCAACATTCACCCTGCCGGATAAAGCTTTTCTCAATATTGGATTCTTTAGTTTTCTAAAGTGTGAACTAACCCCTACCAACACATCAATTGTCTGGGGATATTGAGCGAGTAATTTAGATATTTTCAGGTCTTTTGTAATCATAAAATTTACTCGTTTTAGATTATCTCTAAAAGTTATTTAAGCAATCTTTTTAATATTCACACGCCAAACTTCGGGACCTTGCTCAACATATTCCCACTCAAAAGTACCATTTCTTTCAGCTTCCATTTCGTAGTATAATGGCTTAGGATCGTGATCGTTTATAAGTTGAAAAGCTTCGCCTGTGTTTAATGCTTCAAATGTTGAAAATATTGTCGGATGTTTTTCTCTTGGAATAATTGGTCGGATATCGAGTTCTTTTATTTCAGTTGACATTAGTAACTCCTTTCTTTTTAATGATTAATTTTTTCACAATTTAAAATTAATACCATAGAATGGAATTTCCCTTGACTTAAGTCAGATTAGTGACGTTTTTTAAGCGAAGATAATTATTGAATTAAAAAATTATTTTTCATCACTTTGCCAGTTCTTTAAGTTTTTTCAAATCTTGAATAAATACCACTTTCCCGTGCATTCTAAGAACCTTTTCATTTTGAAGTTTACGAAAGGCTCTTGAGAGTGTCTCGGTAACTGTTCCCAAATACGAAGCCGTTGTTGATCTTGGTATAGTCAACTTTACAAACGGTTCCGGTATATTTTCATTTTCTTTTAATTTTATTTCTTTAATTAAATACTTTGCCAGCCTGTTAACTACTTCTTTTGTCGATAAGTCCTCAATTTGACTAATCAAAGATTTCAATCGTTTTGCAAATCCCGATAGCATTTTTAATGATATTTCGTGGTCTTCTTTTATCAATTTTAAAAATTCTTCTTTTGGAATAAAAATGACAAGACAATCTTCAAGGCATTGTGCACTAACCGGGTAATCTATGCCTTCAAACAGGGGAATGTCCGCAAACTCCGTTAAAGGTTTTACAATATGAACAACTGTTTCATCACCATCGGAGTTGGTCTTAAAAACTTTCACGGAACCTTCAAGCAAGATGTAAAACCCTAAATAAAAATCTCCCTCGTTAAACAAAAAATCATGCTTTGAAAAATTTTTAAGTTTACAGATAGAAACAACATCACGCAAGTGATCAGCGCTCAGCTCAGAAAATAACGGCACACCGGCAATAGATTCTATATGTTTATTTAATTCATCCATAAGTTTACTCACGCAAAGTGATGACTCTGTCATAAAAATGTACAAAAAATATACGAAATATTTTTGAAACAAAGATGCTTAGCATTCTGTGAATAATTTAAATAATGTCAAAAAGATATATCTAAAAAATGCTAAATATTCCGTTTAAAAAGCAGCAACAAACAAACTTACTCCGCTACCATTTCATCCATAAATTGCTGACGAAGTAAATGTATTCCCAAGCTTAAAAATTATTGTTACTTGGGAAAGCTTCTGATTTTAGATTAGCAAATTTCTAAAATATAGAAGTTCTCAAGTCACTCGTTAATTTCATCCATTTTTATCTTTTCTTTCTTTAAGCGATCTGACTATAAAGTCTCACCTATCACAACGAAGTGTCGACGCAATAGCGATCAAGTGCAACGTTTGTTAGGCGTTTAGAAATGATACTCCAAGTCAGTTGCTCTCTTACTTAATCCCTCTATGAATTCCTTGGGATTATCAAATAGTTGTTCAATATGAAATACACCCGGCTGCGTTGTGGAAGTAAAAATATGCTCTGCAACCTCTGCTGCAACCAAGCCTGTGATGCGTCCTTCCAGGTGTCCACTAACCGAACAGGTGTAAGAAGTGGGTTTCCCATTAACTTGTACCTTCGGCAACCGCTTGTGCAATAAATTCATCGGATCCCATGTGGAAACTTTCAAACAATTTTAGGTAAAACTTTTTCACAGCCGGAATTCGAAGAAGGTTTAAAAGACCCAGTTTCTTTTCAACATAGAAAAACCAGGTAAAGAAAGCTGAGTCGAAACACGCCCAAGTTGAAGCGGAGTCGATTCCCAATGTTTTTACAACTGTGTGTTGATCGGAAAAGTTAAAGCGGAAGGCAGATCTTTTGCCCGCATTGCCCGGGAACACAGTTTTCTTATACTCTCCAAACGACTGAACGAGTCTTTCTTTTCCGGATTGGCGGACACTATATTTGGAATTAAGATTATCCAATGCCCATAGATTGGACGACGCACCGTGAACTTCGCCCATACCCATAAAGAGGAAGATATCGACATTATGAATTTCCCCCAGAACCAATTTACATTGACTTGCCAGTAGGTTGGTCAGACCGGGTGCCAAGCCTACGCTTATTAGAACCGTTGAACCGTGTTCTTTGGCTTTACTGTCTAACGTTTCAATCCGGGATAGCAGTTCGTATGTTGCTGAAATATCAATGTAGTTGATTCCCCTGTTGATGCATTCTTCAATAAACTTTGTGTCCTGGCTATCAACACACATCACAACCAGGGCAACATTGTCATCGAGTAATGAGCCGACTTCATCCGGGTTGGAAATATCCAGTTTCGCAGGGAGCACTTT
>DRJC01000343.1 GCA_011052365.1 Ignavibacteria bacterium | reverse complement strand
GCTTTAAAACTCGGTAGAATAGCCTATGATGGTAACTCCATTGATCTAAAAGGTGATAATGAAAAACTAAAAGAAATTTTTTTATAGTTCTTTTTGATTTTTTGAATATTTAAAAAATTCCTTTTTTACTGCCAAGCCGTTCCGTATGTATCTCTCTTTATGAATTTACCTCTACCGGGCTTTCCTAAAAATTCATTATCCTTTACAATTATTTCCCCACGTGAAAGAACCGTTTCGGCGTTGCCTTTAATTTTTTTGCCTTCAAACATTGAATAATCCGTGCACATGTGATGTGTGTGTGCAGAAATTATATATTCTTTTTTAGGATCCCAAATTACAATATCGGCATCGGTTCCTACGGCAATAGTACCTTTTCTCGGATACATACCGAACATTTTTGCCGGGTTGGTTGAACAAAGTTCTATCCACCTGTTTAATGATATTCTTCCTTCACCAACACCGCCGCTAAATAGAAGCTGTAGTCTGTGTTCAATTCCAGGTCCGCCGTTCGGTATTTTTGTAAAGTCACCTATTCCGAGTTCTTTTTGTTCTTTAAAGCAAAACGGGCAGTGATCAGTAGAAACAATTTGAAGCGTGTTGTTTTTTAGTCCCGTCCATAGTTTATCCTGATTCCATTTCTCTCTTAAGGGAGGGGAAAATACAACCTTTGCATCTTCGAAGCCGGGTTTGTTCATATCATCTTCGATAGATAAGAAAAGATATTGCGGACAGGTTTCCGCATAGACAGGTAAGCCTTTATCTCTTGCTTCCGCAACTTTTTCCAAAGCATCGTTAGATGATAAGTGAACAATGTAAATAGGTGCACCGGCCATTTCAGATAGAGCAATTGCCCTGTTTACTGCCTCCGCTTCGGCGGTTGTGGGGCGAGTTAACGCGTGATATATCGGTGCGGTTTTTCCTTCGGCTAATGCCTGCTGCACAATTACATCAATAACATTTCCATTCTCTGCGTGCATGCAAACTAAAGCCCCGGTTTTTAAAGTATGTTTTAATACTTTAAAAATTGTAGCATCATCCGACATTAAAACACCGGGGTAAGCCATAAAGAGTTTGAAGCTCGTAACACCTTCTTTAACCATACCGCTCATATCCTCAATGTCGGCATCAGGCAAATCGGTAATTATCATGTGAAATCCGTAATCTGTGGTTGCTTTACCTTCTGCTTTTGCCCACCAGGTATCAAGTGCTTCACGCATTTTGTTTCCCTTAGTTTGAATAGCAAAATCGACAATACATGTTGTACCTCCAAAGGCTGCAGCGCGGGTTCCGTTTTCAAAATCATCGCAGGAGTTTGTTCCGCCGAAGGGCATATCAAGGCGAGTGTGTGCGTCAATTCCCCCGGGAATTACATATTTGTCCTTTGCGTCAATAACGGTATCGGCATCAATTTTTAAGTCTTTTCCTATTGTTGTTATTTGTTCGTCTTCAATATAGATGTCCGCAAAATAATTTTGTTCGGCAGTTATGATTCTGCCATTTTTAATTAATGTTGACATTGTTGCTCCTATTATGTTGCTCTAAACTTCAATTATTATTCTTCCTTTGTGAAGTAAAACAAAACTATTTTTCTTCTTCTCTATTTTCAATCATTTTCTTTGCTGCTTCCGAAAATTGATGTAATTTTTTTGCAAGTAATTTTTTGGGTAAATATTTAGTGATATATTCAGCAACTTTTATGTTTGTTTTATCTAACTGCAAAAGTTCAATTTGTTCGTAATTACCTTCGGCACAAAGAAGCAAACCAATGGGTTGTTCTTCGTCAGGTTCGGCTTCATGTTTTTCAAGCCATCTCAAATATAATTCCATTTGTCCTTTGTACTCAGCTTTAAATTTACCCATTTTCAAATCAAGAGCAACTAACCGTTTTAACTTACGATGATAAAAAAGTAAATCAAGATGAAAATCTTTTTCATCTATTATCATTCGTTTTTGTCGTGCAACAAAAGTAAATCCAACACCGAGTTCTAATATAAAATTTTCTAACTCATGAATAATTGCCGATTCCAAATCCCTTTCCAAATAAGTGTCCTTAAGATTAAGGAAATCCAATACATAATGGTTTTTAAATACCAAATCTGGTGAAAGTTTATCTTCTTCTTTAAGTTCTTTTAATTCAAGTTTGGCAAGTTCTTCCGGCTTTTTGCTTATGGCGGTGCGTTCAAAAAGCATTGAATTAATTTTCTTTTGTAAAGTCCGTGTGCTCCATTTTTCTATACGGCACATCTGAGTATAAAAATCTCGTTCTAGCTCAGTTTTAAGATACATAATTATTTTTAAATGCGTCCAACTCAATTGTCTCTGCAACGCAGAGACAATTTGAAGGTCGGAAAAAGTCTCTGCAAAGCGGAGACAATGCTGAAGATGTTTTGCACTCCAACCTTTCCCATATTCTTCAGTCAATTGTAGCGCTAATGATGCTACAATCTGTTTCCCATATTCAGCCCGTTTGTTTTTAAGAACATTCTCATTTATTCGTTTCCCTATATTCCAATACATCGATGTTAATTCCGTATTTACGGCTACTGCAACTGATTCACGGCTCTTCTCTATCAGTCGTTTGATTTCGGAAAATAAGTTTTTAGTTAAAGTTATATCTTTGTTATACATATTTTTAATAATTTAATGAATAACAATCCCATGCTTCTTTTGAAACTCAGCTAAATTTTCCCAAGTAAGTTCTTTGCCTTCGTCTTTAAATTGGCTCATTAGTTCGTTCCAGGTTTTGGTTTCACTGCTGTCGTCTTTTCTTACCATTAAAATACAGCCTTCAACAGGACAAACAATTGAACACAAATCACAGCCAACGCAATCTTCTTCTCTTACTACGGTTTCATTATGCCCGTTTACAGGTGTTAAATCAATGCACTGATGTGCACCGTCTTCACAGGCAATGTAACATAAATTACAATGAATACATTTATCCTGATCAATCCTTGCCGTAGTTTTATGAAGAAGATTAAAGTTTCCAAAACTATCAATTCTATGCAAAGATTTTCCTCTTACTTCATCTAATGTTTTAAATCCTTTTTCATCCATCCAATTGTTTAGTCCGTCAATCATATCTTCTACTATTCTAAAACCGTGATGCATAACGGCAGTACAAACCTGAACCGATGTAGCACCGAGTAAAATAAATTCCAATGCATCTTTCCAATTGTTTATTCCGCCTATACCTGAAATAGGTAGACCCACTTCCGCATCCCGTGCGACTTGCGATACCATGTGAAGCGCAATCGGTTTAACCGCGGGTCCGGCGTAACCTCCGTGACCACCTTTGCCGGCAACAGAAGGTTTGATTTCAAGTGTATCCAAATCAATTCCAATAATACTGTTAATAGTATTTATCAGGGAAAGTCCGTCGGCATTTGCCTGCTTTGCTGCACGTGCAGGATAAACTATATCGGTAACATTCGGTGTTAACTTTACCAAAACCGGAATTGTTGAAACTTCCGTCACCCACCCGGTAATCATTTTACAATATTCAGGTACCTGTCCTACTGCTGCACCCATTCCTCTTTCGCTCATTCCGTGGGGACAACCGTAGTTCAGTTCTATTCCGTCACAGCCTGTATCAATCGTTCTTTTAACTATATCCTGCCAGGTTTCTTTTTTTGATTCAACCATTAGTGAAACAATAACAGCCCTGTCAGGCCACAGTTTTTTAGTTTCGGCAATTTCTTTGAAGTTTATATCGATGTGCCTGTCGCTAATTAATTCAATGTTATTCAAACCGGCTAACTTAATCCCGTTTACATCAAATCCCCCGTAACGGTTACAAACATTCATCACCGGTTCACCGATTGTTTTCCAGACAGTTCCGCCCCAGCCCTGCTCAAATGCTTTGCAGTTTTGATATGCAGAATTTGACGGAGGCGCCGAAGCCAGCCAAAACGGATTTGGTGATTTTATTCCCCCGCAATTTGTTGAAAGATCAGCCATTTAGATTTCCTTTGTTTATACAATAGAACGCGAATGAACACAGATTCAGCGAATCATCGCGGATTTTTTATTTGAATTTGAAAATACTTTTCTTACAAATTTTGCTTCTTTCCCGAAATTTAATAACAAGCCTACTTCAATATCAGTAGCTTTAAGATAATTTAATAATTGCGCTTCGTGTTGTTCGCAAATTGCTTCTGCTGCTTTTAATTCAATGATTACTAAATCTTCTACAATTAAATCAGCAAAATAATCACCAACTTCAAAACCTTCATAAACAACTTTAATATTTTTCTGTTGTTCAACTTTTAAATTCAATCTTCGAAGTTCAATTTTTAAAGCGTTTTCATATACTTTTTCTAAGAATCCATAACCCAATGAATTATAAACCTTGTAATATGCACCTATTATTTTACTTGTTAATTCTTGGTGTAACATTTTTATATCCGCGAAAATCTGTGTAATCCGCGTTTTTCCGTGCCTGCCTTGTCGGCAGACAGGTTCTATTCATTCTCTAAATATTTATCAATTCCCTGTGCGGCTATCTTCCCATCGTATGCCGCATTTACAACTTCTTTACCGCCGTTTATACAATCTCCGCCGGCAAAAACTTTATTATTGCCTGTCTGATAAGTTTCAGTGTCAACAACAACTTTCCCGTTTTCAATTTTTATCCCTTCCACATCATTTAAGAAATTGTTATTTATGTTTTGACCAACAGCTTTAATCACCATATCAACCGGCAAAATAAACTCCGAATTTGGAACAACATTTATTTCCCTTTTACCTTTTTCGTTTCTTTCACCCAATTCTATCTTTACACATTCAATGCCTTCAACAAACTTTTCTCCGATAATTTTCTTAGGCATAGTTTTAAAATGAAAAATAACTTCGTCGCTTTTCGCAAGTTCATATTCAAAGTCGTAGGCAGACATATCATCTATTCCTCTTCGATAAATAATATAAACTTGTTCCGCTCCCAATCTCTTTGCTTCTGTTACTACATCTATTGAGGTATTACCTGCGCCTATTACCGCCACTCTTTTCCCGACATTTACATCAACCCATTTTTCGTTTTTAACTTTTTCTATAAAATCTAATGCATCTACCACTCCTGTTAATTCTTCCCCCGGCACTTTAAGCCTTGTAGCATCACCCAAACCGATACCTACAAATACCGCATCGTGCTTGTTACAAATTTCTTCAAACGAAATAGTGTCGCCAACCCGTACTCCAGTTGAAATTTCTACGCCAAGATTTTTAATGTATTCCACTTCTTTCAAGCTGTCGGCTCGTCTTAATTTATACGGAGCAATTCCCCAGGTATTTAATCCTCCTGGTATTTCGTTTGCTTCGTATATTTTTACATCATATCCCAAAAGGGAAAGCTCCGCTCCGCAGGCTAATCCCGATGGTCCCGAACCGATAACACCGACACTTTTCCCGTTTTTATTTTCTTGAGTAAAAAGTTGGAGCATATCGGAATTAAAATAATCTTCTATTACAAATCTTTGAAGTCTACCGATTTCAATCGGCTTTTCTCCTTTTTCAACGTAAACGCAGGCTCCTTCGCACAGTTCTTCAACCGGACAAGCTTTAGCGCAAGTAAGCGGTACCCAGTTAGATTTGAAAATGGTTCTCGCCGAACCAAGTAAATTATCCGTAGCTATTTTTTTTATAAATGTAGAAACATCAATGTGTGTGGGACACGCCTTCATACAGGGAGAATCGTAACAATACAGGCACCTGTTCGCCTCTGCTACTGCAGAATTTTTTGTAAGCGGAGGACGTAGTTCCGCAAAGTTTTTTTCGTATTCTTCGTTGGATAATTTATTCGCAATATTTTTCATAGGTTATAAACATAATAATAAAAAAGAAACAAAAACAATTAAACCATTTAGGAGTATTAAAAGTTGTTCAT
>DRJC01000342.1 GCA_011052365.1 Ignavibacteria bacterium | reverse complement strand
CTTGCAACAAAGGCTAAAGTATTAGGATTACCGTCGTTTCTTTTTGCAAAATTTCTGTTGAATGATGTTACAATCGTGTTTCTTTCGCCTGATTCGTTATTCATTCTCTTCCACATACCGATACAAGGTCCGCAGGCATTTGCAAGCGTGAGTCCGCCAAAATCATTTAATATTTTTAACTGACCGTCCCTTTCAATTGTTGCCCTTACCCTTTCGGAACCGGGTGTAATTGTGAATTGAGATTTTGTTTTTAACCCTTTTAATATTGCCTGTTTTGCAATGCTTGCAGCTCTGTCAATATCTTCATAACTGGAGTTTGTACAGCTACCGATTAAAGCAACTTTTATCTCGTCGGGAAAATCATTTTCTTTTACGGCTTCTTTCATTTTTGAAATGGGCCATGCCCTATCGGGTGTATAAGGTCCGTTAAGATGGGGTTCTAATTCACTTAAATTTATTTCAACTATTTGATCGTAATATTTTTCGGGATTTTGAGCAACTTCAGGATCGGCTTTTAATATATCGGCATTACTTTCGGCTAATGCAGCTACATCGGCTCTGTTTGTAATTCTTAAGTATGATGCCATTCTTTCATCAAATGGAAAAACAGAAGTGGTTGCACCTATTTCTGCACCCATATTACAGATTGTTCCTTTACCGGTGCAGGATAAAGCGGAGGTATCACCAAAATATTCCACAATAGCACCGGTACCGCCTTTTACGGTTAAGATACCTGCTAATTTTAATATCACATCTTTTGGTGAAGTCCAGCCGTTAAGCTTGCCGGTTAATTTTACGCCGATAATTTTAGGCCATTTTAGTTCCCAGGGGAGTCCCGTCATTACATCAACAGCATCTGCGCCGCCGACACCTATTGCTATCATTCCCAGTCCGCCTGCATTTGGCGTGTGTGAATCCGTACCGATCATCATTCCACCGGGGAAAGCATAATTTTCTAAAACCACCTGATGAATAATGCCTGCACCCGGTTTCCAAAAACCGATTCCGTATTTGTTGGAAGTGCTTTGAAGAAAATCATACACTTCCTTGTTTTCGGTTGTGGCTCTGTTAAGATCATCTTTTGCACCTACTTGAGCCTGAATTAAATGATCGCAATGAACAGTTGCGGGAACAGCACTTTCTTTTTTACCTGCCTGCATAAATTGCAGCAAAGCCATTTGAGCTGTGGCATCCTGCATAGCAACCCTATCAGGTGATAGTTCCGAATAATCTTCGCCTCTTTTTAATTCTTTCTCAGGTAAAACAATTAAATGAGCATAAAGTATTTTATCAGTATAGGTTAAAGGTCTTCCAACAATTTCTCTTGCTTTGTTAATTTTGTTTCCAAGTTCGGAATAAACTTTTTGAATCATATCTATATTTGCTGCCATAATGTACCTCGGTATGTTTTAATATCATTTTTTTCTAAACACAAAAATAATAAAAATGAGGATGAGAATTATGAATTGCAGATAGAAATGTGCTTTAATTTATGGAGAAAAATTAAATTATTGATTGTTATAAGTCAAAATCATTTTCTCTTACAACTAATAAAATAGAAGATTGGGGGACTATGATAAACTTCTCGTTTTCAAAATTTATTTCATAGGCATCTTTTCTTAAAAAGATAGCGAGATCACCTTCGGTTATTTGTAATGGAATGTAATTTATTTGATCTTCGGAATCTTTCCATGGTTCATCATCGGTTTGAATAGGTATGGGATAACCGGGTCCTGCTTTTATTACGTAACCGCTTTGCACTTTTTCTTTTTCTGAAACCCCTGGAGGAAGATACAAACCACTCGTTGTTTTTTCTGAAGCATCCTGAGGTCTAATTAATACCTTATCCCCGATTACAATAAATTTATCGATGTTTTTTGATTGTAACTTCATAACTAAATAAAATAATATTTATTGTTCAATAAATAGAAGCAATTAAAAATAAAGATATTTAATATAATAACGAAAGATTAAAATGAGTTTCTTTAATTTCCATTAAGAATCTTATTTTTTGTAAATTTATTTTAAGATTGTTAAGAAAATTATGAAAAAAGTTTTATTCATAACATATTTTTGGCCGCCTTCGGGAAAAGCTTCATTGCATTGGCCCCTGGCAATGATAAAACATTTACCCAAGTTCGGCTGGCAGCCCTCTGTTTTAACCGTAAAAGAAGAGACCTTTACCGCACCCGATAATTCCCTCTTAAATGAAATTGATGAAAATATAGAAGTAATAAAAACCAAAACTTTTGAACCTTTTAATATTTACAAAAAATTTATCGGGAAAAACAAAGACGAACAATTAAAAGCTTCGGAAACAATATCTCAAACAAATAAAAGCTTAACTCATAGAATATCTATTTGGATTAGAATGAACTTGTTTATTCCGGATGCAAGAGTTGGTTGGTGGTTATTCGCAGTTAATTATGGAAATAAATATTTAAGAAAAAATAAATTTGATGCCGTCATATCTGTGGGTCCGCCGCACACGGCTCATTTAGTGGGTAATAGTTTAAGCAGCAAATTTAACATCCCCCATATACCCGTATTTATTGATCCCTGGGTTGATATAATCTATTATAAAAATTTCAAAAGAAGCAAAATTACTCTAACAATAGATAACTATTTGGAAAAGAAGGTCTTAAGAAATTGCAAGCGGGCTGTATTTGTAACAAAAACAATGGAAGAAGATTATCGTAAAAAATATGATTTTTTAAAAAGTAAAACCGGAATACTTTATTGGGGTTATAGTGAGAAATATTTTGGAGATCTAATTACGGAAAAAGAGAACACAGAAGAAATAACAATTGTTCACGCAGGCAATATTTTTGATTATCAAAATCCCAAAGAATTTTGGAAAGAATTAAAAAGAAAAATTAATAGCGGGGAGAAAATAAAAATCAAATTTATCGGCACAGTTGGTCCCGTAATAAAACAAACAATTAATGAAATTGGTTTGTCTGAATTTACCGAATACCTTGGATTTCTTTCTTATAAAGAGATGTTAAAACATTTATCACAGGCTTCTTATTTACTTGTCTGTGCAACAGAAAGAAGGCACCTACCCGGTAAGCTTTTTGAATATTTAAGAATAGGAAAACCCATAATAGCATTCGGTGATGATAATAAAGAGTTAAAAAAAATAATTGAAGATGCCGGTGCAGGAAAATTATATAAATATTCCGATACCGCAGAAGATATTTTTGACAAGGGCAATTCTTTTATATTCGACAAAAACAAAATAGAAATTTACGAAAGAAAAAATATTGCAAAAGGTCTATCCGGTATTCTAGAACGATAAAATTTTATTCCTTCCTAAACACTTGTGTTGCCGATGCCTGCGCCGTGGGAGTCACAACAATTTCATTTATATTTACGTGCGATTTTCTTGTTGCTGCAAATAAAACGAGGTCTGCGATATCTTCACCGGTAAGAGGTTCAATTCCCTTGTAAACATTTTCTGCCCGTTCATTATCACCGTTAAACCTTACTTCGCTGAATTCGGTTTTCACGAGTCCGGGGGCAATGTTTGTCACTCTAATATTATTTTCAAGTGTGTCCATTCTTATTGCTTCACTTAAGGAATTAACGGCAAACTTTGTTGCGCAGTAAACGTTCCCGTATGGGTAAACCTGGTGTCCGGCAATTGAACCCAAGTTAATAACATGCCCCTCCTTACGTTCGATCATCAACGGCAGAATATAACGAGTAACATAAAGAAGACCTTTTATATTTGTATCTATCATTGCCTCCCAGTCTTCAATATCGCCATCGTTTATTTTACTGAATCCTTTTGCTAACCCGGCATTGTTTATTAAAATATCTATTTGTTTCCATTCATCCGGCAGTGATAAAATTTTCTCTTTTACTTTTTCTGAATTCCTGACATCCAATTCAAAAGAATATACTTTCACTCCGTATTTTGATTTTATGTTTTCGCTTAATGCATCTAATTTTTCTTTTCGCCTTGCTGAAAGAATAAGATTTGCACCTTCCTCTGCAAATGAAACGGCACAAGCTTTTCCTATTCCAGCGGAAGCTCCGGTTATAAAAACTGTTTTATTATTTAATTTTCCCAAGTGTTATCTCCAATAGTTTTAGGACTTAATAAAGGTTACATATTTTTTAATTCTGTTCGTAGCAAAATTTATGTATGTAAAAATAATAAGAATTAATAAAAATGTAATTAACAAAGATTTGGTGTATGAGTATCCTGAAATAAAAATATACACTGACCAATCAGTGCTTAAAAAATTATTTATTATAACCGATAATGCGTTAAGAAGTATGACAATTACTAAGTAGCCAATGTTTATCATTTGGTAAATAATTAGCCCGGTTCTGATGTTGTTATTATAAACCTTACTGAGGAATAAGGCAGAAAATTCTATAAATATTATTACCGAAAAAATAGGCAGCAAATAGATAATAGTATCGGAAATTAAGTTGTGTGATTCGGGTAGCGTAAAAACCGTGTTTAATGATATTCCTTTAAGGATAAAGGATATATCGTGAGTGTAAAATACATAAACAGCGCCTGCTTTAACAAGTTCATTTAAAATCAGTACACTAATTAATGCTACTAAAATTGATATGAGAATTAAAATATTCTTTTTCACTTTTTGTAATAGATTGTTTTTAAAGTAGTGTATTTAAAATAGAAATAATTGAAATGAATAACGAATCGGATAACATCAAT
>DRJC01000341.1 GCA_011052365.1 Ignavibacteria bacterium | reverse complement strand
TTTAATTCTATTAAACAATGGATTCATTAAAAATAAAAACAGGTACAATTTTAACTTTTAAACAAAACGATAAAATTAATATCAAGGGAAAAAGCATACTTGTTTTACCTGTGTGGCAATGGTGCTTGCAAGAAGAAACGGGTGATGAAAAATTTAAATTAAAATCTGAAAAACGAAAAAAAACATTTCTTTGAATCTTTATTAATATAAAAGCATCATATGAGAAATTAAAAAAAGGAATATATGATGAGCTACTACTTTAACAAAACAGTTGAACAAAATTTTGAAGATACAATAGAAAAAGTAACTGAAGAATTGAAAAAAGAAGGCTTCGGCGTACTAACAGAGATTGATGTAAAAGCAACTTTAAAGAAAAAACTGGATGTGGATTTCAGAAAATATCAGATTTTGGGTGCTTGTAACCCAAGCTTTGCACATAAGGCTCTGCTAAGTGAAAGTAAAGTAGGCACGATGCTTCCGTGTAATGTTGTTGTTCAAGAAAATGACGAAGGAAAAGTAGAGGTGTCAGCCGTTGATCCTTTGGCATCAATGCAGGCAATAGAAAATCCGGATTTGGAGAACATTGCAACAGAAATCAGAGCAAAATTACAGACCGTTATAAATAATTTATGAGTTTTGAACCTGCCAACACGTAATTGTTTCGGCATAGGCAGGCCTGTCTGCACGAAGTCGTTTCGACATAGGCAGGTCTATAAAGGTATCCGTTAGCTTGCGGATACCTTTATAGAGCAGACTTATTTATAACAATTTTATTTTTAGTTTAATATAAATTAGTTTTAACAGGTTACTGATGCTTGATATTTTTAAAAAAGATAAAAAGCACATTTTGGAATTACAACAGACGTAAATATTATTCCAGTTCGGGTTAAATTTATTTTTGAAATTGTATAACCCCAAGTAGTTATAGGCAAATTGCAATTTTCTTCCTGTAAAGTTGATCAGGAATTCTTTTGAAAAAAACCTACTGTTGTAAATGGTAAAAGGAACATCCCCCAGGGACCATTTTAAATAGCCCTCATCTTTCAGGGTTCGGAAGATTGAAAATATCATTGCTTCCATTACTCCCCTGGGTGCATTCATCTTTCTTAAAAGCAAATCTGTGCGAATATTTCCGTTACCTATATCAGCAATCAGTATTCCACCCAGCCAATTATCTGTTTTGTCAGAAAGAACAAAAAGCCTTGTGTTGGGAAGAAAAACATCATTAAAAAAATATTTGAGTTGTGGCTCTTTACCGTGTACACATTCTTTTTTAAAAATTTCAACTAAATTCTTGTTTTTAGTACTGTATTTTATTTCCTCAATTTTTCCTTTTTTATAACCTGACTTTATCAATTCTTTTAAAGATGCCTTATTAAAATGTTCCTTTTTTAAATTCAGAACAGCTTCTTGGGCAACTTTAAATATCTTATAATGTATTTCTTTAAAATAGTCGGCAAAAGTTGAACTACACCCGCTAATAAAAATTGTCTGCTTTTTGGAAGAAAACTTCTTGCTATTAATTATATCTGATTGTTTAAAATAAAATTGTGGGTTGTTTATCCATAATATTGGATTTTTTTTTGATAGAAATTTTCTATTTACTAATATTTCATAAAAAAATTTGTTGTTCAAAATAGTGTTATTATAATGTTAAATAAAAGATGTAATAATAAGGATATTTGATATAAAATCAATTTATGACTAAAGAGTCAATTATAATATTATTTAAAAGAAAAAAACCCAATAAAAATAATTGGGTTTTTTTATAAAGCTATTTTTTTAATTAATCATCTTCGTTGCCATCTTTATTATCATCTTCATAGACCTTCATAGATTTTCTTATATTATTATTTATCAAGGAAAGGTTGTTTGGATCACTAGGATCAATCAATTTTCCTGATGAATCTTTAAACCAACCGTTAGAATTGAAATCTAAAGTTATATTCAAGGTTGTTGTGTTTGCTGTAACAATTAGACTTTTTGTTAGGTTGATATCGACCTCAGCTTCTACTTGAGACTTAAAATTAAAATCAGTTGCCGTACCGTTTTTATAAGATTTACCGTCAACAAGTACACTATATTTTGCACCGGATAAAAAATCTGCAAATTTGGGTTGTTCACTTGCCGGTAATGCGTTTACTTCTGTTTGACTAACTTTATGAATCTCAAACTTTACTTTGTTATATGTACCTGCCGGTAAATTAGCTACGGCTATTTGTTGAAGTGCACTGCTTAAATTTAAATCGACAACAGTTGGTCTATGCTTGTCGTTTTCATTTTTATTATCTTTATTTTCTACGTCTGTGTCCATGTTATAATCTTTGTTTTCAGAATCCGAACCAAGCTTTAGGTCTCTTAAAACAAATCGTGCCCTTGTTATTACAATGGAATCTACTGCTTGGATACCATTTGTTTTTGGTAAAGTAGTGGTGTTTGAAAATTTTATAGATAGTGATACATTTGGTGCTGCCGTTCCGTTTGGTGATAATGTACCGGATACAGGGTTATTATTATTGCTGCATCCGCTTAATAATGTAAAAGATAATACGAACAAAGCCATTCCACCCATTATGTTACGTAACATAGTTTTCTCCTTTTTTAAATATTATTTAATTGACTTTTTTTGTTTAACACAATAGTGTCTTTTGTTCTATAAAAGTGACAATTAAAATATATCAGTAGACAATTCTTGGCTTAATATCGCTTGTTTTACTTTTATTCAGCTATATGTTTAATAATTTTATTTTTAAATAAATGAGTCTGCTCTAAAAAGCTATGTTTAACAAAATTATGTTTTGTTTCTATTCAAAAATTTTAACCCGGTTTACTTATAATTAACCTTTTTAGACCTGCCTATGTCGAAACGCCTGCCCGCCGTAGGACTTTGGGAGGCGGGACTTCGTGCAGGCAGATTCGACTCATAAATACAAGTATGGAAAAAATTATTTTTGTTTATAATGCGGATAGCGGTCTTTTTAATTCACTAACCGATACGGCTCACAAATTGCTTTCACCCGGCACTTACAGTTGTAATTTGTGTGCAATTACTTTCGGTTCATTCGGAATGAAAAAAGATTGGAAAGAATTTCTGAAAAGTATTAATCTACCGATGGA
>DRJC01000340.1 GCA_011052365.1 Ignavibacteria bacterium | reverse complement strand
TATACAGGGTAATCTCTGTAAATCCGGCAGAAGGTAAGGAAATTTTAATTACAACAGTGCTGTTGAATGGATTAGGATAAGCTTCTATTTTGAAGGTATCAGGGATTGCTTTTTGTTCATCTTCAATAGAAGTAATAGTTCCAAATCTTACCCCGTTTATAATTGCTCCTTGAAGCCTATAATCGCCATCAAGGAATATGAATTCTCTGACTATTCCGATTCCTTTAGCCAACCATATCGGCATAGAACCATCACTAGGGGTCCATATAGTATCTATTGAATCAATGTAAACATCTTCAAATTGTTTTGTTTCAAGAGGTTTTTGTAGAAAGTTATAATAAGTATAGTCATAATAAGTTTTTGCTATTCCTCTTGCATTTCCAGAAGGCCCCCCCCCACAAACTTCCCAAACGGTAGAATCCGGCAATGAAAAATCTAAGTATATAGATTCTTGGTTAGTACACCCGGCATAGGGATATGCAAAATATACTTTGTTAGTATCTTTCCTAAAATACCAAATGAAACTCTGACCTGTAATATTGATATATTTATCTTTAAGAATTTTATATGTTTTCCCATTCGGCATTAAAGTGTCACCTATAACAGTTGTACCAAAATATACAGGTCCGTTAAGTGTTGATGCTGCGTACTCCCAGTAATTCCCTGTCTGCATAGGAAAGAAGTCTGTAGTATCAATTTGTGCAGATAAAAAAACTTGTGGAAGGAATAAAAACAATAATATTTTTAATTTCACTTAGCACCCCGGTGTTAGATTTATAGGCTAATTTTTTAGATAGACATATTTGTTAAACAATGTAAGAAATAATAAATTAAAAGCGAAATATGTTTTAGTATCTGCAACGCAAAGCTATTCGATAGTTGTAGGGACAAGTCGCGACTTGTCCCTACATAATTATGTGCTTTAATAATAACAGTGTTAATGCAGCATACTCCCTATTTATTTTGACTTAACAACGCGAATTCAACCGGTAAGTGCGGCATTTAATAAAAAAAGATTTTAAAAATCACGACTCAATTGTATTTAGAAGGCTTCGCCAATACCAAACTGAATTACAAAATTACTCCAAACTTTTTTATCAAAAATAAACCTTCTGTCATTCGGGTCATAAAATTTAAAACCAAGGTCTATTCTGAAAGGAGCAATCAGTGTATAATATCTAAAGCCTATGCCTACAGCTACAGCCGTATCGTCCCACCGGAATTGCTTATATCCCAGCCAAGTGTTTCCGACATCGGTAAAAAAAACAATACCATAGTTATTAAGAAATCTGTATCTGTATTCAAGAGAAGTCTCAAGTAAAAAAGTTCCCCCTTTAACGTTAGGTCCTCGTCTTATTCCGGCTCTTAAAACGGGCGTACCTTTCGGGACAAGCTCATTTGCTCTCCAACCTCTTATTGAGTTGCTTCCGCCGGCATAAAATGTTTTATTAATAGGGATGCCTGAATAATCACCAACAAAAGGCTGAACATAACCTGTTTTTATTTTAAACGCAAAAATTGAATTCCTTTTGTGTGAAAGATTAAAATACATTGAGTTGGTAATTAGTATTTTATAAAAGAGTGCCCCGCCGTATTTATTACCCCGGATTTTTGTAACTAGATAAGGAATTGAGTTTGCTTCTTCCAATTGAAATGAAAGATTATATCCTTTGGTGGGAAATAATAAACTGTCAATTGTTGTTGAACCAAAATTAACACCCACAGAAGAAATAGTTTTAATAGATAAACTATCATTGTAAGTTCTATAGATTTCATTTGACTGCTCAATTCTATAAAAAATACTTAGAAAATTAATTAATGTATATCTTGGTAATTCAAATTCAAAATTTAGTTTTGTACCATAAATAGTATTGTTATAAGCCTTCTGTTTATTGATAGTGGCATAATTTTCCCACGTGCCGAAGATATTTTTACCGAATAAATACGGTTGTTCAAATTTTACTCGTGCATCAACATAACCCAAGAATGTTGTATCCCTGAAAGAAAACTTCTTAAAAATTTCCCTAAAATCTACTTGAAAAATATCCTGTATACCAAAGGATGTACTTATCGTCATTTTCCTTGCTTCTCCAAAGAAATTTCTTCTTATGTAGGTTGCACCGAGACCAAGATTAAATGCATTTTGCTGATTGTTAATAATAATTTCAGGAGAAAGTTCATTCATTAACCCAATATTCCCTTGTAGAATTAGAGGTACGTGATTACCTGATGTATCTTTTTTAACTCCGGAAAGAGAAACCGTATTAAATAAACCTGTACGGAAAAGTCTTATCTGGTTCAATCTTATTTTTTCAAGATCATAATAATCACCCGGTTTAAAACCACTGATTTTTTTAAGAAGTTTATTTTCTACAACATCAGCCCCCACACCACTTTTTTCAATTAATACGGAATCAATTGTATAGCGTTTACCGGTAGTGAAATAAACATTAATGTTTGCTTTATTTTTAAGGGTATCAAGATAAATTAATGTGCTGTCAAAAGATGCAAACATATAACCGGTATTAAGCAAAGTACTAAAGGCTCTGTCAATATTGTTTGATAACAAACCTTGTGAATAAATTTTTGTGGAATCTACTATGATATCATTACGTATTGATGACTTAATATCAGGAGCTAAATTATTAATACCGATTATTTTAATGTAACCATAGTGTGACGGTTGATTCTCATTAATGTAATAAGTAAGGTTAACACTTTTACTTGAAGTATCAATTTCTGTTTTGCTTGTTACATTTACTTTAAAAAAACCATTTGAAAAATAATAACCCTTAAGAGCATCTATATCTTTTTGCACATTAGTTGAATCAAAATATGAAGCCCCCCTTGAAAAACCCGTAATTGAATGTATAAATTTCCAGAACCACATGGGGCTTTCTTGTGAGTATATAACATAATCGAGTACAGAAGATGAGTATTCCTCATTTCTTTCAAAGTTTATTGATTTCAGTTCATATTTCTCGACTTTCTGAGCATTTATATTTATGCTTAGAAACAAAAGTATTGATAATATTATATATAATTTGTTTTTCATTTATTAGCGGAAATGTCAATAGTTATTAAAGATTATTGTCATCTAAATTCATGTCTCTTACACTGACCCTGATATTCGGGAAATCTCTTTTTGCATTACTGATAAAGAAGTTTTTAATTTCTTTTCGTTTAATATTTTTTGAGATATATATTTGTGCAAGTTTTTTAGGTGCGGAAACAACATGTGAATAGTAGGTTTCGTTTTCCTTAAAATTAATAATATAAGAGAACTGTTCTCCGCCCCTGCTGCCCATATAATAATTATTAGAATTATAATAAAGAAGTTCATAGTTAAAGAAAGGGAATTTTATTTTGTTTGTAAGAGATTTGGTTAATGAACCTCTTAAAACTTTAGTACTTGAAATAACAGAAAGTTCTGTCTCTTTTAATTCTAGTAAAAAGAATTGAATACCCGAAGTATCTGTTTCGTTTATTTCTTTTGCAGCAGCTATTTCCAAATTATTTTTATTGTCAAAATTTCCTTTAACTGCAAAGCTTACATTTTCACCTAAAACTTCTCTCACCTTTTCTATTAAAAATCCCTGTGAATTATATTTCTTTAATAGAACATTTATATCTTCTTTCTTAGCTTTTTTACTGCACGCATTCAGCATAAATAAAGGTATGAAAAATAATAGGAATAAATATTTATTATTTAATAACAACTTTCGTCCCTTTTTTTATTACAGTATAAAGTTCATCAATATCTTCGTCGCTAATAGCAATAGAGCCGTCAGTCCAATTAAACACAAAAGGAAGATTTTTAAATATAAAGTTAAGCTCACCAATTCCGTGAATACCTATATTGCCGCCAAGGTTTGTTTTAAGATGTGAGCAATCATCGTAGTAAAATTCATATTTTAATTGGTCAAATTGCTGCTGATTAATTATTCCTTTTCTAAGTCCTGACATTGCATCCGACAAATTTGGATAATTTAATCTAAAGAATTTATGATATTTATTAAGTGTATCAATTGCACAAATTTTATATACTCCCACAGGTGTAGCCAGATCACCTTTTTTGGTTTTCGCCATCTTAATATTTTGTCCGAATACCGCCCTGTAAGATTTTACAAACAAAGTATCATCATAAATAGATAAAGAATAATTATATCTATCAATAACAATGTTGGGGGAATTAATACTTTTAATTCCTTTTAATTTCATTTGTTCTTTTAACGGAACTTCCCTTATGTTGATAATAATTCCGTATAAAATAACTCCGGCAAAAAAAAGGATTATACCACCGCTTAACAGTAAAACGTTTCCCCAAATATTACTGCTAAAACGATTTGAATAAACTTCCTGATTATTATTTGTATTGTTATGTTTATTTTGTGGCATGTTATGTAGTAAATCAGTTAGTTATATTTATATTGTCTAAAAATTACGAATAAAGAAAATAAAATGTTTTTAAAATTAATCACAAAAAAAAACCCAATTTCAATTTTAAGAAACTGGGTTAAAATAAAATAGGGGGAAAGGGTTTAGACCTCCATAATTTCTTCTTCTTTGTGCTTAAGGATTTCATCAACTTTTTTTGTATGCTCATTTGTTAATTCCTGAATATCGTCTTCAGCATCTTTAAGCTGATCTTCCGAAATCTTCTTCTCTTTTTCCAATTTCTTAAGATGTTCATTGGCATCCCTACGGATATTTCTTATTGCAATTTTTGTATCTTCGCCAAATTTTTTAACAAGTTTTACCAGTTCTCTTCTGCGTTCTTCGTTTAGAGGCGGAATAGGTATTCTAATGTTAGTACCGTCACTTACAGGATTAAGTCCAAGATTTGCTTCCAAAATTGCTTTATCAACAGCAGGGACTACAGATTTATCCCAGGGTGTAATAGAAAGGTTGTGGGGATCTAAAACTGAAATGTTTCCGACTTGATTTAAAGGAGTTATATTTCCGTAATAATCTACTTTTATTCCGTCTAAAAGTGTAGTGGTAGCTTTTCCGGTTCTAATTTTAATAACTTCGTTTCTTAAAGCTTCAATTGACTTATCCATTCTGGATTTTGCATCTTTCTTTACGGTTTCCATAAATGCCTCTTTAAATTTTTATCAAAAGTATTAATGGCTTTAATTAGTGATTGACTAAAGTGCCAACTTGATTACCCATCACCAATTTAAGTAAATTATTCGGTTTATCCATATTGAAAACAACTATGGGCAGGTTGTTTTCCCGGCACAAACTTATTGCAGTTAAATCCATTACCCTTAAATTATTTTTCAATATATCTAAATATGAAATATTATCAAACTTTGATGCTTTCGGATTATGCTCAGGGTCTTCGTTATAAACACCGTCAACCCTTGTACCCTTTATTATAACTTCAGCTTCAATTTCAACGGCTCTGAGTGATGCAGCCGTATCGGTGCTAAAATACGGGTGTCCTGTTCCGGCTCCGAAGATTACAACCCTTCCTTTTTCAAGGTGTCTGATGGCACGTCTTCTTATATACGGTTCGGCAATTTCTTCCATGTGAATTGCACTCATCAACCTTGAATATACACCCTGATTTTCGATTGCATTTTGCAAAGCCAAAGAATTGATTACCGTTGCAAGCATTCCCATTTGGTCTCCGGTAACCCGGTCTATGCCCTGGGCTGTGGCGCTCAATCCTCTGTAAATATTTCCACCGCCGATTACAATTCCCAGTTCAACACCGGCATCGTGTACTTTTTTAATTTCTTGAGCAAAAAATTCTACAACCTTATGGTCAATGCCGAATCCTTTATCGCCCATCAATGATTCGCCGCTTAGTTTTAGAAGAACGCGTTTATATTTAGATTTTTCCATTTAGTAATTCTTTTTAATGTTTAAATATAAAAAAAGGTCTTAAAACAATTAAGACCTTTTTTAAAGATTATTTATTTTCATCACTCAGATGAAAACGGTGAAAATGAACGATACTAATATCACTTTCATTTCTCGTGTTATATTCTTTTATAAGTGTATCAACAGTTTTTGTATTGTCTTTAATGTAAGATTGTTCAATTAGACAATTTTCTTGGTAGTATTTATTTAATTTACCCTGTGTAATTTTATCCAAAATCTGTTCGGGTTTTCCTTCTTTTCTTGCTAACTCTTTATAGATTTCAATCTCTTTATCAACAACTTCTTTTGATACTTCTTCGCGTCTTACACAAATGGGTTTCATTGCTGCAATCTGCATAGCAATGTCTCTTCCCAAGTTGTTTAATTCATCCGTAGCATTAGCCACATTTCCAAATTTTACAATTACACCCAATTTGGCTCCCATATGTACGTAATCAACGTGCATTGCATTGTCATCACTCTCGTTAATGAAGCGTGAAATTTCAATTTTCTCACCAACTTTTCCCATTAAATCAGTTAAAGAATTTTTAAGTTGTTCATCTTTTAAAAGAGAGTCTAAATTTTCAGGTTTATTTGTGTAAATATTTTCTAAGACGGAATTTGCAAAAGTAACAAAATCAGTACCCTTTGCTACAAAATCCGTTTCGCAATTTACTTCTACAATTGTTGCAGATCTTTTATCTTCAGAAACCTTGGTTAGCACCATGCCTTCGCTGGCAGATTTTTCCGCTCTTTTAGCGGCAACGGATGCTCCTTTTTTCCTTAATAATTCTATCGCTTTTTCCATATCGCCGTCAGCTTCAGTAAGAGCTTTCTTACAGTCCATCATTCCGGCTCCGGTTTTTTTCCTTAATTCATTTACTTGAGATGCAGTGATAGCCATAATTTTTATTTTCCTTCTTCTTTCTCTTTTGATTCGGTTTCTTTGTCTTTAATCTCGACCTTTTCTTCTTTGGATTCACTTTCTTCTTTTTGTGGTTTAACTTCTTCTTTCAGTTCAGTTTTTTCTTCTACTTTTATAGCCGGTGATTCTTCTTTCTTTTCTGCCTTTTTTGCTGCTATTGATTTTTTAAGTTTCTTGATTCTTGGTTTCTCTCCAGTTGGTTCAGTTTTAGTTTCTACCCTTGTTTCCTTCTTTTCATCTGTTGCTTTTTCGCCGCCCCCTTGCTCTTCTTTTTCTTTAGCAGCTTTTATTGCAGCTTCTCTAACTTTCTTTTCTTCTGCTTTTTTCTCTTCTCTTTCCTTCTTTAATCTTTCTTGTTCAGCAACTTCTTCGGCTCTCTTTTCTTTAGCTATTCTGCTTCCTTCCATTACGGCTTCAGATAAATAAGAAACAATTAATTCAATAGTTTTTACAGCATCGTCGTTTGCAGGAATGACGTAATCAACTTCATCCGGGTCACAGTTTGTATCAACTATAGCAAATACAGGGATGTGTAGTCTTTGTGCTTCTTTAATTGCAATGGATTCTTTTTTAATATCAACTATAAAGATTGCACCCGGAATACTGTTCATTGTTTCGACACCTTCGAGTATTTTTTTAAGTTTATCTCTTTCTCTTGTTCTGAAAAGTCTTTCTTTTTTAGTGATCTTATCGAAGGTTCCGTCTGTTTCTTGTTTCTCAATAATATTGAGTCTTTTTACATTTTTTCTAATAGTAGAAAAGTTCGTAAGCATACCACCAAGCCATCTTTCACTTACCCAATTTGCTTCACATTTTCTAGCCTCGTTTTCAATTACTTTTTTGGCTTGTTTTTTTGTACCTACAAAGAGAATAGTTTTACCTTCGGCTGCGGCTTTTGAAAGATTTTCGGCAGCTTCCACTAATTTTAATTGCGTTTTTTTAAGATCGATAATGTGGATCCCGTTTCTTTCCATAAAAATATATGGCTTCATCTTTGGGTTCCAACGGCGGGTTAAATGTCCGAAATGTGCACCGGACTCAATAAGCGGAGTTAATTCTAAGTTTTTCATATGTGTTTCCTGTTTTGCTTCTACTTTCGTCACGTTTACTTTTCATCCGTCAGCTGACGGACACAGGAAGTAAATCAGAAAGTATGTATTGTGAATGAATATATTATCTTTTAGAAAATTGAAATCTTTTTCTTGCTTTCGGTTGTCCGTATTTTTTTCGTTCAACCATTCTTGGGTCTCTTGTTAATAATCCGTCTTGTTTCAAGTTTGTTCTGAACTCAGGGTTTATTTCAACAAGAGCACGTGCAATGCCTAATCTAATTGCCTGCGCCTGACCTGTTGGTCCTCCGCCTTTAACGTTTGCCTTAACATCGTATGTACCTTCTGTTTCGGTTACTTTAAAAGGACTGGTAATATCTTGTCTGTAAAATAACTGCGGGAAAGCTTCTTCAAACTTTTTACCGTTAATAGTAACTTCACCTTTACCGTTTCTTAAAATTACTCTTGCTACAGATGTTTTTCTTCTTCCTACAAATATCTGGTCTGCCATTATTTCTCCGTTAAGCTAATTGTTTCCGGTTTCTGAGCTTGATGAGGATGTTCTTCACCGGCGTATACTTTTAATTTCTTAATTAATTGATTACCCAACCTATTTTTCGGTAACATTCCTTTTACAGCATTAGTAATAATAAACTCAGGTTTTCTTTCTTTCATTTCATTGTAACTTAAAGTCTTTCTTCCACCGGGATAACCTGTATGCCAACTGTATGTTTTCAGTTCTTCTCTTTTTCCTGTAACTTTTATTTTTTCAGCATTAATTACTACAACAAAATCGCCTGTGTCCGCATTTGGGCTAAAAGTCGGTTTGTTCTTTCCTCTTATAATAGAAGCTATTCTTGTTGCTAATCTTCCCAACACCTGATCCTTTGCATCAACTATATACCAGTGTCTATCGGCTGATTGAGTGTTAATAAACTTAGTCATTTTTTCCTGTTTCAATACATTTCCTCCGGAAACCTTAAATCATTTCAAATAAAGAAAGTAAAAATAACTCTACTTGTTAGAAAAGTCAAGAAATGTTGAACTTGCTAAGTGAATTTAATTAAGTTTTCATGTTAATCTTTTATTTTGTTCCACCTAATTTTCGTATGTGCTGTCTTTTCAATTTAAGAACAATTCATTATCTTTCCTCAAAAATTATTCCAATGTTTGTAAATAATATAATATTAATAGATAATGTTGTTGTAAGGGATGAAATTCATTCGCAGAAATTCATTTGTGATTTGGAAGAATGTAAAGGTGCCTGCTGTACTATAGAAAGTGAATTCGGTGCTCCTTTGTTGGAGGAAGAAATTCCTTTAATTGAAGAAAATTATGCAGAGGTAGAAAAATATTTACCTGAGAACCATAAAGAGGCTATAAACACAAACGGCTTTTATGAAGAAAAATACGGTGAACTTGTGATAAGGAGCGTAAATAACAAAGCTTGTGTTTTTGTCTATTATGAAAATGATATTGCAAAATGTAGTTTGGAAAAGGCATATTCGGATGGGAAATCATCTTTCAAAAAACCGATATCCTGTCATTTATTTCCGATCCGGATTTCAGATTTTGGAGGAGATGTTTTAAGATATGAAAAAGCCAATGAATGTATATACGCCGAAAAAAAAGGCGACGAAGAAAACACGTATGTCTATGAATTTTGTAAAGAACCGCTAACAAGAAAATATGGCGGTAAATGGTATTCATCATTAAAGGAAAAAGCAGGAAGATAAAATGTTATCATTACACCAAAGACTTTCTCAACAGCAGAGATTATCACCACAGCAAATTCAATATCAAAAGCTTCTGCAGCTTAATACTCTTGCCCTTGAACAAAGGATTAAAACGGAGCTGGAATTAAATCCTATTTTGGAAGAAGAAATTGATGTCTCCTTAGAAGAAGAAAAAGATGATAATGAGAACGAAGAAAATGAAGTAGATGAGAGCAAAGATGAAGAGTTTGAAATTGAAGATTATATGAACGATGAATCTGTTGACGAAACAAGAGTTAACAGAAGCGAAGATGACGAAGATTATTATCCATTAACACCGGCTAAAAAAACATTAAATGAATATCTAATTGATCAACTTAGACTTCTAAATTTAAGCGAAGATTTATTTTTATTGGGCGAAGAAATAATCGGGAACTTAAGTGGAGACGGTTATTTAAACAGGGACCTTGATGAAATTGTAAATGAATTAAGAATGTTTGAACATATAAATGTTACCGATGAGCAGGCACAGGAATTACTGAATACAATTCAAACATTTGATCCGGTTGGTATTGCCGCACGTAATTTAAGGGAATGTCTTCTTATTCAAATACGGAATTTGTCTTTAGATCCATACTATTCATACTTAGCCGAGGAAATGTTAAGAGATAATTTTGAAGACTTTAAGAACAAACGTTACGATGCTATAAAAGCTAAAATGAATTTAACTGCCGAAACTTTAAAAACAACAGTCGAACTTATTCAAAGTCTTAATCCCAAACCGGGCGAAGGAAATATAGATACCGAACAACTAAATCAAATCTCTCCTGATTTTTTAATAGAAAAAGTTGAAGACAATTTTATAATTACTTTAAATGACAGAAGTGTCCCCTCCATTACTCTGAATAAAACATATTTAGAGATGATTGATGAGAACAAAAAGGTGAAGAAGACAAAACAAGCAAAAGAGACATATAAATTTTTGAGAGAGAAATTTGAATCAGCGAGATGGTTTATTGCGTGTATTCAGCAGCGCCGTGTTACGTTAATGAAAATAATGCAGGCGATTCTTGAAAAACAATATCGTTTTTTTGAGAAAGGATCAAAATTTTTGAAACCAATGATCTACAAAGATATAGCCGATGAAATTGATATGGATATTTCAACAATCAGCAGAGTAGTTAATAATAAGTATGTACAGAGTCCAATGGGTATACACGAATTAAAATATTTTTTCAGCGAGGGCTTAAGTACGGATACCGGTGAGGATATTTCCAACAAGCATATAAAAGTATTACTAAAAGAACTTATTGACGGAGAAAGTAAAAAAACTCCATTAAGTGATGAAAAACTTGCAGAGCTGCTAAATGAAAAAGGTATTCACGTGGCAAGGAGAACAGTTGCTAAATATAGGGAACAGCTAAGAATACCGGTTGCAAGACTTCGGAAAGAATTATAATGCAAATCTATTTTGATGTTTTCTTGATAATTTTCCTTTATTTTTTGTTTGGATATTCACACACTATTCTATCATCAAAAAAAATTAAAAGTTTTATAAAGGAAAAATTCGGGAATCTAATAGCTTTTTACCGTCTAAGCTATAATATAATTTCCATTTTTCTTTTAGTATTAATATTAAAATATGCACCGCATCCTGATATAACAATTTATGACTTACAAAGTCCGTATGATTTTCTTATTTTGATACCACAATTTTTAGGATTAATCGGATTTTTTTGGAGCTTAAATTATTTGTGTGTTTCAGAGTTAATAGGAATAAGACAAATTAAAAGATGGTTCAGGAATGAATATGATATCGAAGACCTGGATGAAAAAACCACGTTAAATATTAGGGGACCTTACAAGTTTGTTAGACACCCAATTTATTTCTTTTCAATTTTATTTTTAATTTCAAGACCAACGATGGATCTTTTTTATTTAATTACTTTTGTATGCGCGGTTATTTATTTTTATATCGGCTCAATCTATGAAGAAAGAAAATTGGTTGATGAATACGGTGAATTATATACTCAATATCAATCGATCGTTCCTAGGATTTTACCGTTAAAAATATTTAAACCGTATAAAATTGAAAAATCAATTTAATTTGTAAAAATATTTATACTGAATTTACCTGTTGAACATTTTTAAAGCAGGTTTATTCTTAGAATCATTTTAAGAATTTGGGAGAAATTTTATGGATATGAAAATTAATGCAACAACAATATTAGGTATTGTTCATAACGGTACAGCTGCTATCGGCGGGGACGGGCAGGTTACTTTGGGAAATACAGTTATGAAACACAATGCAATAAAAATAAGATCTATTGCAAACGGTAAAGTGTTGTGCGGTTTTGCAGGTGCGTCGGCAGATGCCTTTACCCTCATGGAAAGATTTGAAGATAAACTTCAGCAATATAGGGGAGATGTTGATCGAGCTGCAGTTGAACTTGCTAAAGATTGGAGACAGGATAAATACCTTCGCCGGTTGGAAGCAATGCTTGCTGTTATAGCAAAAGATAAAGCCCTTGTAATTTCGGGCAACGGTGATGTAATTGAACCCGATGACAAAATTGTGGCTATCGGTTCCGGCGGAATGTATGCTTTGGCTGCCGCTAAAATGTTAAAAAAATACAGTAAACTTTCGACTAAGGATATAGTGAAAGAAGCTTTAATTACGGCTTCTCAAATATGTATTTATACGAATGATAAAATAAATGTAACGGAATTAAAAAAATAAAAAATGGATTTAAAATGGGAAATAATTCAAGTAAAGAACTAACACCGGTTCAGATTGTAACTGAACTTGATAAATATATTATCGGACAGGACGATGCAAAACGTGCAGTAGCTATTGCACTCAGAAATAGATGGAGAAGACAACAAGTTGAAAGCCCTCTTAGGGAAGAGATTTCTCCAAACAATATTATTTTAATTGGACCAACGGGAGTCGGGAAAACAGAAATATCAAGAAGGCTTGCTAAACTTGCGTACGCACCTTTTGTTAAAGTTGAAGCATCTAAATTTACAGAAGTCGGCTATGTGGGAAGAGATGTGGAATCAATGATAAGGGATTTGGCTGACTTTGCGGTGAACATGGTAAAATCGGAAAAAACATTGGAAGTTCAGGCAAAAGCAGAATCACTTGCAGAAGAGAAAATATTAGACATTTTGATTCCGCCTGTAACAAGACCTGCACAACAACAAACCCAGGAAGATGTTGCAGTTTCTAAACAGGAAGAATATGAAAATCAAAAAACACGCGAGTGGATGAAAAAGAAACTGATAAAAGGTGAACTCGACGATAAGATGATAGAATTTGATACAACTGATGCTGCTACTAATATAGGGATGCAAATATTAGGTCCGTTTGGTATGGACGATATGGGTATAAATTTTAATGAGATAATGGGCAACATAATGCCCAAGAAAAAGAAGAAGAAAAAAAC
>DRJC01000339.1 GCA_011052365.1 Ignavibacteria bacterium | reverse complement strand
TTAATTATTATTATGTTTATAGATTTTCAAATAGTTAGTAAAATATCTATTGTTTCTAATTTTATTAACCAATTTAATTTAAACAGTTCTAAAACAATTTTTACTCTTTCTTTATTTTCTTCTCAAATAATAAGTAATGTTCCGGCAAGTATATTTATGTCAAAGTTTTCACATAATTTACTTGCAATAGCTTATGGTGTAAATGTTGGGGGAAACGGGCTTGTGATTGGATCGCTGGCAAATATTATAGCATTAACATTTATCAATAAAAAGAAAGCCTGGTTAAATTTTCATAAATATTCATTACCTTACATTATAATAACAGGTGGTTTGGTATATCTGTTTTTTTAATATAAGTAAAAGCAAAATGATATCTAACTATAAGGATAAATGAAAATACTTTTTAACGGTGTGAAAGAATTCACCAAAAATGAATTTGAAAAAAATAAAGAACTATTTAAACGGTTGAGCAAATCTCAAAATCCGCATACTTTGTTTATCGGATGTTCCGACTCAAGGGTTGATCCTGCTTTAATCACAAAAAGTTTGCCCGGAGATTTATTTGTTGTAAGAAATATTGCAAACGTTGTTCCTTTCTACAGATCATCTTCCGAATATTTATCCACTACATCTGCGATAGAGTACGCCGTATTAGTATTAAACGTAGAAAACATTGTTGTTTGCGGACATTCAAATTGCGGGGGCTGCAAGGCTCTTTTTCTAAATGATGCGGAATTAGAAAAAATACCGCACACAAAAAAGTGGGTTGAGTTAATAAGAAACTCAAAAACAAAAGCGGAAAATATTGTTAAAAAAATCGGTAAGAAAAAAGACATTGAGTGGCTGGTTGAACAAGAAAATATTATAGAACAAATGAATCATTTATTGACTTATCCTTTTATTGAAGAAAGATACAAAAAAGGTTTAATAAATATTTACGGTTGGTATTATCATATTGGTAAAGGGATAGTATACAACTACAATGTTAAAAACAAAGTGTTTGAAAAAATTGAATAATTATTTTTCTTTTTAATGGATTTTATCACAACGATTCGATTACTATAGAAGTTTTTTTTACAGATGTATTATTAATTTAACGAGAGCATACTCTATGAATTCTACATGGCAAAAATTATCGGGTTTTAATATTGAAGAACTCGCTGAAACAAGAAAACAAATTCATCAAGCAGTTCAGCTTACGGCATTAACCGGCAGAGCTTTTCTGCCTAAAGTTGAAGATGACCATTTTGCATCTTTGTTGTGGCTTGAAGATAAAAATCTTTTGGCTGGTCAAGAATGGGGAAAAAACAAAATTAAAACAGCAATAAACTTTAAAGATTTTACGATTCTTTTTCTTGATGCAGAAGATAATATTGTAGGATCGTTTCCTCTCGACTGCAAAACCTTCGGTGAAGCATTTGATTGGTTAAAGGAACAGGTTGACTTGCTTGGTGAAGATGTGGAAAAACTTTCATTGGAGCTTCCTTACGAAATTCCGATTTATCCAACCGCAAGCGGCGCCCCATTTCAATTTGCAAACAAAGAGTTGTTTAACGAACTAAGTAAATATTTTGCAAACGCAAATTTAGTTTTGAAATACATTAAAGAAAAAAATGAACAAGCTTCATCAATCGCTTGTTGGCCCCATCACTTTGACATTGCAACTCTTATCGTTTTAAACAACAGCAAAGAAAACTATAAAAGCATCGGGGTCGGACTTTCACCAGGCGACGATAATTACAACGAACCTTATTTTTACATTACCCCCTGGCCCTATCCAAACACAGATGAAGTAACTTTACCTGAATTACCTTCAGGAGGTTTCTGGCATACTAAGGGTTGGGTTGGTGCAATTCTTACTGCAAAAAGTATTTTAATTTTTGATTCTTCTGAGAAACAACACAATGCTGTGAAAGATTTTTTAAATAACGGGATAAAAGCAGTTAAGGATGTGTTATAATTTTTTGCTATTACATTATAATTTAACGGACGAAGACATTATGCTGTGTGCTCTAAATCAAAAACATTAACCGAAACGACCTGCGATATAATCCTCTGTTCTTTTTTCGGTAGGAGATATGAAAAGTTTTTTTGTTTTATTGTATTCAACCAATTTACCCATATAGAGAAAAGCAGTAAAGTCGCTTACTCTTGCAGCTTGCTGCATATTATGTGTAACTATTACAATTGTATAATTCTTTCTTAAATCAAAAATCAGTTCTTCTATTTTAGCGGTTGAAATTGGATCCAATGCACTTGCCGGTTCATCCATTAAAATAACTTCAGGTTCAACGGCAATTGTTCTTGCTATACATAATCTCTGTTGTTGTCCGCCGGATAAGCTTGTTCCTGCTTTGTTCAGTGAGTCTTTTACTTCATCCCACAAAGCAACTTTTTTAAGACAGTCTTCGGCTATTTCTTTAAGTTTACTTTTGTTTCTAAATCCGTTCAATTTAAGTCCGGCAACAACATTATCAAAAACAGACATTGTGGGAAATGGATTCGGTTTTTGAAAAACCATACCAACTTTTCTTCTTAAAATAACTGAATTAAATTTTTTAATATCAACATCGTCAAGCTTTATTTCACCCACATATTCACCACCGACTACTTCGTGCATTCTGTTTAAGCACCTAATAAAAGTAGATTTTCCACAACCGGAGGGTCCTATAATAGCAAGAACTCTTTTTTTGTAAATTGACATGGAAACAGTTGACAGAGCCTGAACATCACCGAAATATGCACATAAATATTTAACGGACATTTTTTCTTTTAATTCCGGTTTTGTTGTTTTTTCTATTGTTTCTGTTTTAGTTAGACTATTCATTTTAATAAGTTTCTACTTTCTTTTTCTCGAAATTATTTTAAAAATAACATTTAATGTAGTAACAAAAACGATTAAAACAAGTGATGCTGCCCATGCTTGTCTATTCCAATCATCAAATGGAGCTTTAGCATAATCGTATATAAACACTGTAATAGAGGCTATCGGCTGATCAAGGTTTGTTGACCAAAACCTGTTACCGAGTGCCGTAAAAAGTAACGGGGCTGTTTCACCGGCCGCCCTTGCAATAGATAAAATTATTCCTGTCAGCATACCCTTCATTGCTGCCGGAAGAATCACATGTAGAGTCGTTTTCCATTTTGGAATTCCCAATCCAAACGACGCTTCTCTCACAGTAGAAGGAACCAACCTTACCATCTCTTCTGTTGTTCTTGTAATTAACGGTATCATTATTATACCCAAAGCAATTCCACCGGAAAGAGCGGAGAAGGATTTCATTGGAACAACAAATGTTATATATGCAACTATACCTATTACAATGGATGGTGTTCCGTTTAAAACTTCTACTAAAAAACGAATGCTTTTGGGCAAGAAACTATCGCTTTCTTCAGAGAGATAAATACCGGACATAACACCAACGGGAATACCCAAAGCACTCCCGAGTAAAACCAAGATTGCTGAACCCACCAAGGCATTTGCCATACCACCGCCGGTTTCACCAACGGGTTTGGGCATTTGGGTAAAGAAGTCCCAATTAATAGATGAAATACCTTGCTGAACAGTGTAAAACAAAATAAGAAACAACGGAATTAAAACCAGCAATGCACTTAAAACAGCAAACATAACTGCAATGTTACTTTTTCTTATGCGCCATTTATATTTAGTAGAATTATACTCTTCCATCAAGCAATTTTTCCATATTTCTTAGTTACATTATTAACAATTAGCCTTGCTATGGAATTAATTATTATAGTTATTAAGAAAAAAAGAAGTCCTATTTCCATCAACGAACTTACATAAAGACTTGATGTTGCTTCTGTAAATTCATTTGCCAGAACACTTGCCATGGTATGTCCTGCATCAAACAAAGAAAGAGAAATTTCAGGTCTATTGCCTATTACCATTGTAACAGCCATTGTTTCGCCAATTGCTCTTCCAAACCCCAACAATGTTGCACCGAGCACTCCTGATCGTGAGCTTATTAAAACTATTTTTATGGTTTCCCATTTAGTTGCACCAAGTGCGTAAGCTCCTTCTCTCAGCGAATCAGGAATTGCTTTCATTACATCCCTTGAAATAGAAGTGATTATAGGAAGAATCATAATTGAAAGTATTAATGCTGCAGAAAGCATTCCAAAGCCGTAAAAGCTTCCTTTAAAAAAAGGAAGAAATCCAAAATGTGTTTGAAGAAACGGTTCGACCACATTTTTTAAAAAGGGAGCCAAAACAAATATGCCGAACAGCCCGTAAACTATACTGGGTATCGCTGCCAACAACTCTACCAAAATTGATACCGGTTGTTCCAACCAGGTGGGTGCTACTTCGGTTAGAAATACTGCTACACCTATGCTTAGCGGCAGGGCAATCATCAAGGCTAAAATCGAGGAATAAACTGTTCCAAAGATAAAGGGCAGCGCACCATATTTATCTTTAACAGGGTTCCACTCGGATGAAGTTATAAAGCTTAACCCGAATTTATTTATAGACGGCAAAGACTCTATAAACAATTCCAAAAACATTACCAACATTAATCCTAAAACAAAAAAAGCAAAAAGACGAGTTACATTATGAAAAATATAATCGCCTAAATGCCTTTCGTTATTTTGTAATGTGTTTGAATGAAAAAACTTTTCTTCCGTTTTAGAAAATAATTTTTTTAACACCATTAATTTTTTATTTTATAAGGGCTATTTTCTTCTTGCTCAATTCAATAACTTTTTCCGGTAAGGGTGCATAATATAAACCCTCGGCATAAGTTTCACCTTTTGTAAGAGCCCAATTTAAAAAATTTACCAACGCTTCTTTTTTCTGTTTGTTTTCCATTTTGTTATAAACAAGCAACCAGGTAAAGCCCGATATCGGGTAAGAATCTTTTCCGTCTGCATTTGTTATAGAAACCCTTAAATCATAAGGTAAAGTTGCCAGGCTTCCTTCCGCTGCAGCAGACACCGAATTGAAAGAAGCTTTAACAAAATATCCTGCTTTATTCTGCAATATAGCATAATTCAATTTATTTTGCACTGCATAAGCTAATTCTACATAACCTATTGTTCCGTCAAGTTGTTTTACCAAGCCTGCGACACCTTCGTTGCCTTTTCCACCCAGACCAACAGGCCAGTCAACCGATTTGCCTACTCCTACTTTTTCTTTCCAGTTACTGCTTACTTTGGTTAAATAATCTGTAAATATATTGGTTGTTCCGCTACCGTCTGATCTGTGTACTACGGTAATCTTTTCATTAGGTAATTTTTTATCTTTATTAACAGATTTAATTTTAGAGTTGTTCCATTTTTTAATTTTACCCAAGTAAATATCACTAAGTATTCCGGGTGTCAACTTTAATCCGTTACCTACTGATTTTAAATTGTAAGCAACCACAACCGCACCCATCACTGTTGGAATATGAATTATTTCTTTTCCCAATTTATCTTTTACTTGTTTTAACTCGCTGTCTTTCATTGGTGCGTCCGAAGCACCAAAGTCAACTGTGCCGGCTATTACTTGTCTAACCCCACCGCCACTTCCAATGGATTGGTAATTAAATTCGATTCCTGTTTTTTTATGATATACATCAAACCATTTCGAATAAATCACATACGGAAATGTTGCTCCAGCGCCGTTTAACTTTAATGTTTTGGGCTTGCTTGGTTTATCGGAACAAGCTGATAGTACAAGCATTGTACCAATCAAAATAAATAGTGAAAAGAATGTTGTTTTTTTCATTTTTAGTCCTCTTATATTTTAAAGAAATTTATAATAAAAAGTTAATCTACCAGTTACCGAGGCATTTATATTGTTTCCTGATAATGGGGTTTCATAAGTCTCGATTTGAATGTTCGGCATAATTGAAACTTGTTTTTGTACTTTAAAATCCAATCCGGCTAATATATAATTTCTCGAATCTCCTTTTGAAAGAGCGTTGGTGTTTGGATCAAAAAAATCATAACGTCCAACCAAATACAAGTTCTCTTTTATTTTTAAGTTACCAAAGACAGAAATACCAAAGGAATTTTTGTTTTGTAAAGATGCTCCATTATTAAAACTATTTTCGGACGATTGAATAAAAGTTTCGGTACCAAAGGAATATTTTTGTCCCGATTTATAACCTATAAAAAATGATGATGTAAAGGTTCCGTTAGAAACTAAATTATTTGTTATGGTTAAGTATGGGTTTCTTATATTTCCTTTTGGACTAAAGTCACCATTTAAAGTAATGGATAGGTTTTTAACCGGTGATATTTTTAACTGAAGATAATATCTTTTGTATTTGTTGGTTTCAGGTTTGTTGCTGTTCCCGTTTCCTATTAATACCCAATAACTAAAAATTCCTTTTTTATCTAACTTACCTTTTAATCCAACACCAAGGTCTCTTGAGCTTTCTATTTTTCTTAAGTCCATTATTGTTTTTTCAAGGGATCTATATTTCCAATATTTTTCTGAAACAGAAAATGACGGTGTCGGTTGAAGTCCCAACACAAGAGATTGTCCCGCAAAAGCCTTCCACTGTAAATATGCATCTTTTATATTAGCAGTAAATTTTCCGTTTTGTGCTATAACATTATTGCTCATTTCAAATCTAACTCTCGTTTTAAATTTTTTAGAAATCTTATTGTCATAAGTCAAATAGATTCTTCTAAATTGAAAAGCTTGAAAATCCTGAACACCTTTCGTCGCTACATTTTTTAATATATTTATAGATGCATCTCTTGATGTGTTATAATAATAGTCCCCAAACATTAATCCACTTAATTTACCTTGTGCAAACAAAGATGATGTTAAAAAAGACACGTAAATCACCACCAACAACAAAACTGTTTTTTTCATTATTCCCTCTACTATATTATTAAATCCTACTAAACTTTGACTAAACTGTAACCAAACTTATTGTTTATATATTACCAAATTGTTAAGAAATTGTTAAGAAATTTTTAAATCTATTAATATTCCTTGATTTTAAAATCATGAAAACATTATGTTTTCAATCAAACAAAAGCAATAATTTGGTTTGAGAAAGGGAGCAAAGACAAACCGGATATTAAAATTAAACGTTCCTGTAATAATTGCTGTTGTTGGATTTGAAGGAAAAGATATGTTGGTGGGTTTTCACTTTGTTGTTTTAATTATTTAAAAGCTACACAATTTCTGATAAGAATGGATGGGACAAAAATCAAACCGTTATTTACAAAAACTAATCTTATCAAAGCATTAAAAATAATACCCGATAGAAAAATAAAACAAAACGTCTCCCCAGCTTATGGGGTTATTCGGCAGACTCCTCGCAAACTTGAAGCTTCTTCCAATTGAAAAATCAGCCGGACCAATTGGCGTATCGAATGATAGTGTCGCTCCAATACCGTGTCTAAAATCTTTAAATCTTATTTGATTAGGAAACTCCCATACCGCCCCAAGGTCATATCTAAATTTTAAATACGTTGTAAAAAATATTTTAATAGGTAGTTTATACCTATAACCAAAAGATGCTAAAAATATTTGCCTTCCTCTAAACTCATCTAATCTCATACCAAAAAAATCATTTTGTCCCCCGAGAGAATATTGTTGGCTTAGCGGTAAGGTATTATCGCCAAACCCTATTTTTATCCGTGGATAAATTGTATGTGATGAACCAAATGTAAAATAATTCTTATATTCAAAAGCAGCTTTAATATAACTGATTTCGCTGCCCAAAATAGATTGTCCTGTTTCGTAATACCCGTTAAAATAAATTCC
>DRJC01000338.1 GCA_011052365.1 Ignavibacteria bacterium | reverse complement strand
CCTGAATTTTTGAAGATCAACATTTAACAATTTACCGTCGGCTCTTTTTAAAACTATTCCTCTTAATGAAAATGATTTAAACCGTTTATTAATTTCGATAATTAACTTAGTGTCTCTTATGCTTTGCAATGCTTTTGTATAAGCTTGGTTATAAATTCTTGTTATAAATTGGTCTAATCTCTCGGTAAATGTGGAGGGGAAAGAACCTGTAATTACAAAATCTCCGCCGATTGTTACCGAAATTATACTGGATGTTACAATCGGGTTATTCTTTAATTCTTCCCTAGTTTGGGCAAAAAAAGTATTAGTTAATAAAATAAAAAATAATAAAGTAAATATTCTTTTCATCATAAATCCTTTAAATTTTATACTGCTTTTTGTAGTATTCCATATATTCACCGTTAATTATTCTATTCCACCAATCTTTATTGCTAATATACCAATCTATTGTTTTTATTATTGCATCTTCAAAAGAAAAATTTGGACTCCAACCAAGCTCGCTTTGTATTTTTGAAGAGTCAATTGCATATCTTCTGTCGTGTCCAAGCCTATCTTTTACATATTCAATTAGTGATTCGGGTTTTTGCAAATATTTTAAAATCAATTTAACAATTTCTATGTTTTCTATTTCTGTCGAAGCGCCGACGTTATATGTCTCTCCGTTTGTTCCGCTCTCAAAAACCATTTCAATCGCCCTGCAATGATCGAGAACATAAATCCAATCCCTAATATTTTTACCGTCCCCGTATACGGGTAACTTTTTATCGTTAAGGGAGTTGATAATAATTAATGGGATCAGTTTTTCGGGAAATTGATAAGGACCGTAGTTATTTGAACAACGTGTAATTATTACAGGCAAACCATAAGTTTTAAAATCTGCTATTGCCAGCATATCGGCACTTGCTTTGCTTGATGAATAAGGACTGTTTGGTGCAAGGGGGGTCTCTTCTGTAAACAAACCGTCTCTGCCCAAACTGCCGTAAACTTCATCCGTAGAAATTTGAAGAAATTTTTTAACATTAAATTTTCTTGCTACATCAAGCAGTATATTTGTCCCCAAAACATTTGTTGTCACAAATTCTTTTGAACTTATTATACTTCTGTCTACGTGTGATTCGGCTGCAAAATTTATAACATACTGCAGCTCATATTTTTCGAACAAATATTTTACAAGCTCCGTATTTGTTATATCACCGAGGATAAACTCATAATTTTTCTCGTCTTGAGAGGGGATCAAGTTTTCGAGATTTCCCGCATAGGTAAGTTTATCAAGGTTTACAATATTATAATCATTGTGCTTTGATAAAATGTAATTGATAAAATTACTACCTATGAAACCTGCTCCTCCAGTTACTAAAATATTCTTCATACGTTAAAAAGAGAAAAATCCTATAAAAATACCGGTTTGTATAAAAAATGAATTGGCGTCTAAACCCGAAGGTACACCGGTAATATCAATATTATTATCAGCAGTCCATTTATCTCCAAAGGTTAATTGATAGCCTGCACCAAAACGGAGAGTGATAAATCTGTCAAGCGGAATATCGATATTAATAGTCGGTGTTAAAAACCAATAAGAATTATTTAAGCTTTTATTCAAATTTTGTGTCGAATTATTATTTAAATTGCTCCAAACATTATCCCAACTTATACTGCCTTTATTTTGAAAGAGTTTAAGTTCAAGATTACCTCTGCCGATAATTGTGCCCACGGAAATACCTACATCTCTAATATAAGGCAAGGTATATTCAACAGAAAGCCCGCCTCCGCTCAACGAGAAAACCGCTTCTTTATTGATTCCGGAAACGGAAATATCGCTTGATGTTGAACCTCCAAAACCAATTCCGCCAACTCTAATTTGTTTTAAAAATCCCAGGTACATAAACCCGCTGATTCCCGAAATATAAAATCCGCTATTCGAAAATTCGGGAATACCGAGAGATTTTATCTGATTGTTGATTATATCAACATTGGGAATTATCCATCCCGATGTGTAACCAATTCCACCTCCGAACGGAGCATCAAAATATTTATCATTTTGGGAATAGAGATTTATAACATAAAATAAAACTATTATTACTACAAACAGATTTTTTTTCATTAACATAAATTAAAATATAGATATAAATTTTCAGAATTAGAGTTTCGCATAAAATATTTTAAACAGTGCTGTTTTGAATTATCAAATCAGCTAATTCTCTGAATGCCCCGTGTCCGCCGGGCTTGCTGCTGATGAAATTCACGCAATCTTTAACCGGCTTAATCGCATCATTCGGACAAGCACTTATGCCCACGTTTTTTAACACTTCCAAATCAATTTCATCATCTCCCATATATGCAATTTCATCTTTCATTATATTATTTGAAATGCAGATTTCTTCTATAACTTTCATCTTATTTTCGACACCATAATAAACAAAGTCCAGTTTTAATTTGTCCGCCCTTGCTTGTGCTATAGCCGACTTATCGGATGAAATAATCCCGACTTTATATCCTTTTTTTTTCAGCATAACAGCACCCATTCCGTCTTTAACATTAAATCTTTTCATTTGAAGTCCTTCACTTGAATAATAGAGACCTCCGTCGGTTAGAACTCCGTCAATATCGGCTAATACTATTTTTATTTTTGATATTTTATCTGCTAAATTCAATATTTTATTTCCAAAAAAATTAACGTATGCAATATATCAATTAGTGAAAAGAAAATTAAATTATATTTAAAATTAGTAGATAATTTGACAATATTTTTAATATCTAATTTCCTTTTGAAAAGGGAAAAACAAATACAAGGAAATAGGAAAAAATGAAAATTTTAATTACAGGCGGGGGAGGTTTCTTCGGTGAATTTCTAAACAAAATATTGTCTGAAGAAAATCAAATATTAACTTTACATCATAATAATATAGGCAGCAGCAATCTGTTTAATTCTCAGTATGCCGATATATCAGATCATAAACTAATGGGTAAGATTTTCGATGAATTTAATCCGGATGTTGTAATTCACTTAGCAGCGGCTGCAAATCCTTCGCTTTGTAAAAAACTTGACAGCAGAATTGTTTACAATATTAATGTTAACTCAACAAAAAATATTGCGGGGCTTTGCGATTCAATTGAAGCAAAACTAATTTATATTTCAACCGATTTGGTTTATGCGGGTTACAGAGGTTCTATGCTCAATGAAAATTCAAAATTAATACCTGCTTCACTTTATGCCGAAACTAAGTTGATGGCTGAAGTAAAAATAAAGGAAACATTCGATAATTTTATAATCTTAAGGCAGGCACTTTTATTCGGTTTATCAAAATATAATTCAAACAATTATTTTCAATTTATGTTTGAATCTTTAAAGAATGGTAACAAGATTAAAGTATTCACCGATCAATTCAGAACTCCTATTTCTGTTTTGGAATCTGCAAGAGCAATTGAAGAACTGATTAAAAAAGATATAAAGAGTGAGACCATAAATTTGGGCGGAAAAGAAAGAGCATCCAGGGTAGAACTTGCGGAGCTTCTCTGTGAAGTTGCTGACTTTGATAAAAATCTTTTGCAAAAAATTAATATGAGCGATATTCCTAATTATATCGGTGTAAAAGATGTATCATTAAATACGGATAAACTTTCCACATTCGGAATTAAAATAAAAAGTTTAGAAGATTCGGTAAGGGAAGTAATTCAAAATTTCAAGACTTAAATAAATTAATGCTTAAAAAAACAACTTTAATTTTTCTTTGGTGCCAAAGCCCTGGCAACCATAATTCCTGTTTGTGATTTGTTTCCCATTAAATATTCTGCAAGAGGCTTCTCGGAAATTTTAACTTTCTTTCCGACATACGGGGCGTTTAAGTAATGGATTCTTCCGTCATCCATTTTAATTGCAATACCGACGTGTGAAATATCTAATCCCGCAACGTTTGTTGTTACTGCAATCAAATCACCCGTTTTTATTTTTTGTTCAACTTCCCTTACCCTGTTTTTGGGAATATAATAGTATGTTCTTTTGTTAATTTCATTCTCAATTTTTTTGATATCTTCGACAAAATTATCATTACTTAATTGTTTGTAGTATTTTCTATTCTTTGACATAAAAAATATTTTTTTGTTATAAACTTCACCGCCGATATCTTTTGTAATATTTTTTATCCACCCTCTTTTTTCCGTATCGTAAATCCAATCGGAAAAATAATGAAGCCTTGAAGGATATTTTTTAAGCTTACCGCCCCTGTATCTCTCTTTTGTAAGTTCACTTGTATAATTCTTAAAAGAAAAATCTTTCATTTTAACTAATCTTGCAAGCACTAAGGAATTATCTAAGAAAGTGGTACAATCAAAATTGCGTAGATTGACTACCAATGTTTCTTTATCATTTATTTCCAATGAGTGTGCAATGTAATCTGTTCCGATAAATTGTTTGCCGATTTCAACAATTATTTTTCCTATATTTTCTTTCTGAAGACTATCGGATTGAGCTTTAGCAATAACTTTATTAAAAATTTTAACGTCTTTTTGCGTGTAAGTTTGTGGAAAGATAGAAATATTAAAAAGAAACAAAAGGAATGTAAATATCAAAGTTTTCATAAAACTCCTTAGATTATATCTTCGCTTATTTCTTCGGGGAAACTTTCTTCAATTTGTCTTCTGTGCTCAAGATTTTCAAAACGAGCGTATTCTTTAATGAATGCCATATTAACCTTGCCCACAGGACCGTTTCTCTGTTTTCCGATAATTATCTCGGCAATACCTTCGAGTGAGTTTCCGTCGTGGTCTGTTTGAATACCGTAATATTCGGGTCTGTTTAAGAAAATTACAACATCGGCATCCTGCTCAATCGAACCCGATTCTCTTAAATCCGAAAGCTGCGGTTTCTTATCCGTTCTGGATTCAACGGCACGGTTAAGTTGTGAAAGTGCTAATATGGGAATGTTTAATTCTTTTGCCAATGCTTTTAATGAACGTGAAATGTGGGAAATCTCTCTTTCTCTACTCTCCATCCTAGCCTGTCCCTGCATAAGTTGGAGGTAATCTATAATTATTAACCCGATGTCTTTTTCGGCTTTTAACCTTCTTGCTTTAGCCCTAATTTCAAGTACTGTTTGCGCAGGCGAGTCATCAACATATATCGGAGCTTCTGTAAGTTTGTGGGCATTTTTACTAAGTTTAACCCCCTGACTTGGAGGCAGCTTGCCCGTTCTTACTTGGTGTGCGTTTAATTTTCCTTCAGCACAAAGAAGTCTTATTATTAATTGCATTGTTGACATTTCCAAGCTGAAGATACCGACCGGAACATTAAAATCAATTGCAGCGTTTCTGGCAATTGAAAGAGCAAAAGCAGTTTTTCCCATAGATGGTCTTGCGGCTATTATAACTAAATCGGACTTTTGAAAACCGCCAAGCAGATCATCCAATTCATAAAAACCTGTGGGAACGGAAAAGTTTTTGTTAGCATTTGAGTGAATTGCTTCGATATATTCCAAAGCATTTTTTACGGCATGGTCCATTCCTAAAAAAGATCTCTTTAAATGATTTTCCGTTATTTCAAAAATCTTGCGTTCAGCTTCATCCAAAATTTCAAAAGCATCTTCCACACCTTCATAAGCTGATTGAGCAATTTTGTGTGAACTTGATATAAGCCCGCGTAAAATTTCTTTTTCAATAATTATTTTTGCGTGATATTCAATATTAGCAGCCGAAGAAATGTTTTGGGAAAGTTTGCTTAAATAAACTGCACCTCCCACTTCTTCAGTTTGCCCGCGTTTTTTTAATTCTTCATAAAGTGTAATGGTGTCAATAGGTTCACCTGCTTCGAACAGGGAAATCATTGCTTCAAAAATTAATCTGTGTCCTTTTAAATAGAAACTGACAGGTGTAAGAAACTCTATAGCTTTTGGAACAGCTTCTTTTTCAATCAGCATTGCTCCCAGAACCGAAGCTTCAACCTCCGGTGCATAAGGGGGTTTTACATCCGCAGGGACTAAATTTTCTAATTCTATTTTTTGTTTTTTTGTATTTGCCATTTATTATTTTTCTAAAAGCTCGTCATAAAAAGCTCTAAATTTTTGAACATCTTCCCATGTAGCACGTTTCCAGTGAGGGTTTCTTAACAAAGCAGCAGGGTGGTACGTTACCATAACCTTTGCATTTTCAAAATCAAAAAACTTACCCCGCATATTACCAAGACTATCTTTCATTTTCAATATTCCCTGTGCAGCGGTTCGTCCCAGGCACAAAATTAATTTAGGTTTAATTAATTCAATCTGTTTTTTTAAGTATGGAATACAAGTTTCCATTTCTATCGGCAAGGGAGTTCTGTTACCGGGCGGTCTGCACTTTACCACGTTTGCAATGTAGACTTCATCTCGTGTAAATTTTATGGCTCGTAAAATTTCGGTTAATAATTTACCCGCGCGCCCAACAAACGGAAGTCCCTGCTTGTCTTCTTCAGCACCCGGACCTTCACCAATTACCATTACATCAGCATTAGGATTACCAGAGCCGAAAACAAAATTTATCCTGTTTTCAGCAAGCGGACATTTACTGCATGTATTTATTAAGGAATCTAATTGTGCTATGGTTTTAGAATTTACCCAATCATTATTGTTTGAATCTACGGAATCATTCATCGGTTTATCAACAATTATTTTTTTATTCAATTTAATATCTACCTTTTCCATTAGCTCATCACCAAAAATATCTTTTTGGTCAATTAATGACTCTGTGATTTTATGTTTTATTGAATCGGACAAATTTCTAATCACTTATTCTTTATGATTTCAGTAAGTATATTGTTTGCCACTATAAATTTTAACTGTAAAGGAAAATCTTTTTTATCACCGGATTTGTGTAGTATCTTTATCTTGTTTGTATCAGAATCAGAACCGCTTTTATTAGCTTTAAGTACATTTAAGACAATCATATCTAAATTTTTAGTTTTCAATTTTTTCTTAGCGTTTACGAGTCCGTTCTCTGTTTCCAATGCAAAACCGACGACGAATTTTCCTTTTTTATCCAGTGAAGCAAGAATATCTTTATTCTCTTTTAACTGAATTGCTTGCAGCTTATTTTCCTTCTTGATTTTATTTTCTGATTTTTTTGCCGGAGAATAATCTGCAACCGCTGCAGACATAATTAAAACATCATTGGTTTTTAAATTTTGCTTTACCGCTTTTTCCATTTCGGCTGCGGATCTTGTAGAATGAAATTTAATCTCCGGGTAAATTGTTTCTGAAGATGGACCTGAAATTAGGGTAACATTTGCTCCTCTTAAATACGCAGCTTTAGCGAGCCAATAACCCATTTTCCCTGATGAGCGGTTACCGATAAACCTTACCGGGTCAATATCTTCATACGTTGGTCCGGCAGTAATTAGAATATCCTGATTTTCTAAATCACGATTAAATCCGTTTAAGACTAATACTGCTGAATCTATTATTTTATTTATACTTGCTAATCTGCCTTTTCCTTTTAACCCGCTTGCTAGTTCACCTTCTTCGGCTTCAACAATGTTTATTCCAAAATCTTTTAGTGACTGAATATTCTTTTGGGTTATTTTGTTTTGATACATATCCACATCGGCAGCAGGTGCAACAAGCAACGGTGAACGTAAAGCAGTAACCATAGTAGTTAAAGCGTTATCGGCAAATCCGTGTGCAATTTTTGCAACGGTATTTATTGTGCATGGTGCAACTATCATAATGTCAGCCCAAAGTGCAGCATCAATATGCCAGGTTCCCAACCCGGTACTTTCTTTTTGTGATTCAGGGAAAGTGCTGATTATTACAGGATTTCCTGAAAGTGTTGAAAGTGTAAGTGGTGAGATAAATTCAGTAGCTGAAGGTGTCATTACAACTTTAACCTTAGCGCCTAATTTTACAAATTCTCTAGTAAGAAAAGCCGCTTTGTAAGCGGCTATACATCCTGTAATTCCAAGGAGGATATTTTTATTTTTTAAGATTTTATTTTGCATCACAAACCTTTAAAGGTTAAAAATGATGAATTGAGATAACATTAAATTCTAAAGAATTATTGTTCTTTATATTTATATTCAATTTTTCCCTCTAAGAATTCTTTTAATGCCTGCATATGAGGTTTTTCACGTTTTTCAAATTCTAATGAAATTTTTAATTGTGCAGGATTTTCCAATTCTTCGCTTTCATCTTCATTAGCTGCTTCAGGTATCGTACTTAATAAAGCATTATATTCAATTTTGTTTTCTGCGTTGATTAAGCGTCCCTTTTTTGAGCACACAACAATTGCCTCATAAATGTTTGCTGCGTGATCTTCAATATCTCTCAAATTAATCGGTTCTATACTCACAGTTTATATCTCCTTTTTTGTAATCTTTTCTATTAAAAACTTTGTTTTCTCAAGTGCTTTTTCCAAATCAATATTTTCCACAAGATAATCAAATTTATCCTTTAAACTCAATTCCATAGTAGCACGTTCTATTCTTTTTTGTAAATCTGATTTTCCTTCTGTGTTTCTATTTTTAAGTCTTCTCGTTAATTCTTCTATACTCGGTGGTACAATATAAATAAGAGCAGCATCAGGATAAATCTTTTTTAACTTTAAAGCCCCGTACACATCAATTTCAAGAATAATTGATTTACCTTGATTTATCACATCTTCTACAAAACTTTTATATGTACCGTAGTAATAATCATAAAATTTTTCCCATTCAATAAATTCATTGTTTTCAATCTTCTTTTTGAATTCCTCTTCAGTAATAAAATAATAATGTTTTCCCTCAACTTCATCCTCTCTTTTAGCTCTTGTAGTAGCTGAAACAGAAAAAACAATGTCCGGGAAAGATTTTAAAACCCGTCTTATAATTGTTGTTTTTCCGGTTCCGCTTGGAGCAGATACAGCTATTAGTTTCCCTTTTTTCAATATTATTATTCACTCTATGTTTTGAATTTGTTCCCGTATCTTTTCTATTTCTTCTTTTATAAAAATAGATTTATGCGATATTTCCGATGATAAAGTTTTTGAAGCTATTGTATTGGCTTCCCTGTTTATTTCCTGACATAAAAAATTTAGTTTTCTTCCGTTTGATTCTTCTGTATTTAAACAATCGTTAAAAAATTTTAAATGACTTTTTAACCTTACACATTCTTCAGTGATATCTGCTTTATCCGCTAAAACTGCCAACTCAGTTTCCAATCTTTCTTCATTAATATTTACATCATCAATTAAGTTTTTTATTCTTTCTTTTAATAATGAATGATATTCTTCCACACTGTCTTTTGCATTTTCTTCAATTTCATCAACCTTTGTTTCAATTTCTTTAGTCCTTTTTTGAAGGTCTTTTGCAAGTTCCGAGCCTTCATTGGTTTTCATTATATTTAGTTCGTCAATGGCTTTATTAAGTGCTTCTTTTATAAATTCAAAATCTTCTTCGCTTATCTCAATTTTATTACCCGAAAATAAATCTTTGTTTACAAGCAGGTCGTTTAATTTCAGATCCTCATTAATGTTGCTCAGTTTTTTTATTTCTTCTATTGTTAGAAGAAAATCATTTAACTTCTCTGTATTTATTCCCCAGGGAGAATCTTTCGGGTCTTTAAAGTTTACCTGAAGAGTAACGTTAATTTTACCTCTTTTAATCCTATTTTTAATTACACCCTTTAATTCAAATTCTCTTAAACTTAAAAAGTTAGGTAAACGAAAAAAAGCATCTAAAAAACGGCTGTTCACGCTTTTTAGTTCTATATCTACTGAAATTCTTTCGTTTTCGGCAAAAGATTTGCCGAATCCTGTCATACTTTTTAACATAAAAAAACCTTTTAAAGATTATAAATTTAACGATTTTTCAATTGTGAACCAATGAAAAAATTACTGAACAGACAACGCGGATTCAATCCGGCCCGTCTTCCATAGCCTGTCTGCACGAAGTTTCGACATAGGCAGGTACGAAGTACGGTGGACAGGCAAGCGAGGTGGTTAAAAAAGTTGTTGAGGAAAACATTAATAGGTTTATCAAAGTATTATAATCCCCTAATATTTTAAAACGTTTGAACGCTGTCTGAATTAGGAGAGTTAAAAAAATAGTACAATAGTAGTTGAAAAATTATAGTTGGTTGGAGCAAGTTATTTATACATTATCTTATTTAAAGTTTAAGTAAAATGACCATAGGAGTTATTAAATCAAAACAAAAAAGGAAATACCTCCTATGGTTATATACAATTCCCAAATTGGTTTTCGGATTTTGATTTAATAAAGAACTCACTTTTGTCTCTCTTAAAAAGACCTATCTGCCGGTAGACAGGGAGATAACTTTGGTAAAATCCAAAACCAATTCAGTTTAGGTATATAATACTATTTTAGTAAAATTATTTTTTTAATTGTATAACTATTGTGTTGGTTTAATACTATCAAATAAATGCCGCTGGATAAATGGTCGGCATTATATCTTATACTGAAACTACCTGCTGTCTTATATTTATTGAGCAATCTTGATATTTTTTGTCCCATAATATTATACAGGGTAATCTCTGTAAATCCGGCAGAAGGTAAGGAAATTTTAATTACAACAGTGCTGTT
>DRJC01000337.1 GCA_011052365.1 Ignavibacteria bacterium | reverse complement strand
AGCTTTCAATCTATTTTCAGCTCTATTGAGTGAAGCTTTTGCCCTTTCAACATCAATTGCTTCATTCTCTTTTTCACTAATTCTTTTTTCGGCTCTTTCTTTTGCGGATTTTGTTCTTTCAATGTCAATATCTTCAATCAATTCAATAGCATCCGATAAGAGCAATATTTTATTATTTAGTACTTCGATTGTGCCTCCTGAAGTTGCACAATATTGAACCTCTGAATTTTCCAAAACAATTTTAATTGTCCCGATTTCAAATGTGCTTATTATCGGTGCGTGATTTACCAATACTTGAAAAGAACCTGCCGTTCCAGGAACAGTTACTGATGTTACTACTTTGGAAAAGACTACTTTATCAGGTGATGTTATTTCTAAATTTAGTTCTGCCATATTATTTCATATTTTTTGCTTTTTCAACTGCTTCTTCGATAGTACCAACGTACATAAAAGCACCTTCCGGTAAATCGTCGTATTCACCATCAATAATTCCTTTGAACGCGCGTATTGTATCGTCCAACTTCACGTACTTTCCGGCATAACCGGTAAATTGTTCCGCAACGTGAAATGGCTGGCTGAAAAATCTTTGAATTCTTCTTGCTCTTCTCACTACGGTTTTGTCTTCGTCCGAAAGTTCGTCCATACCGAGAATATTTATAATGTCTTGCAAATCTTTATAATGCTGAAGGATTTCTTTAACGTTTTTAGCAACATCGTAATGCTCGTTTCCTATAATTGACGGTTCCAATATTCTCGAAGTAGAATCTAAAGGATCTACTGCGGGATAAATTCCCAGTTCGGAAATTTGCCTGCTGAGAACGGTTGTAGCATCCAAGTGTGCAAAAGCTGTTGCAGGAGCAGGATCAGTCAAGTCATCCGCAGGTACATAAATTGCCTGTACGGAAGTAATAGAACCTTTATCAGTTGAAGTAATTCTTTCTTGAAGTGCACCCATTTCACTCGCTAAGTTAGGTTGGTAACCAACCGCAGAAGGCATACGTCCCAAAAGTGCGCTCACTTCAGAGCCGGCTTGGGTAAAACGGAAAATATTATCGATAAATAAAAGAACATCTCTTCCCTCTTCTTCCCTGAAATATTCAGCAATTGTTAAACCTGTTAAACCTACTCTCAATCTTGCACCGGGAGGCTCGTTCATTTGTCCGAATACCAATGCCGTTTTGTCCAGCACACCGGATTCTTTCATCTCTAACCAAAGGTCGTTACCTTCACGGGTTCTTTCTCCCACACCGGCAAATACTGAATATCCACCGTGCTGAAGAGCAATGTTATTAATAAGCTCCATAATGATAACGGTTTTCCCGACACCGGCACCACCGAACAATCCCGTCTTTCCACCTTTCGAATAAGGTTCAAGTAAATCAATTACTTTAATACCTGTCTCAAACATTTCGTTTTCGGTAGATAAGTTTTTAAATTTTGGAGCCGGTCTGTGAATGGGGTATCTTTTTTCAGTTTTGATCTCAGTTCCAAGTCCGTCAATTCCGTCACCAATTACATTTATCAAACGACCTAATGTAGCCGGACCAACGGGTACTGAAATAGGTTCACCTGTATCGAATGACTCTGTACCTCTGACCAAACCGTCGGTAGTATCCATTGCAACAGTTCTTACCCTATCTTCACCAAGATGTGATTGAACTTCTACTATTAGATTTTCTTCTTTTCCTTCGGTAGTTGTTCGCGGAATTCGTATTGCATTGTAAATTGCCGGCAGGTGTCCGTCTTCAAATTCAATGTCAACTACGGGTCCAATAATCTGTATAATTTTACCTTTTGCTTCGCTCATTTTTGCCCTTTTATCGTTTAAAATTTATCTTACAAATTTAAGAAATTGAAATTCTTTTACCAAATAATTTGTGCCTTAAACTTCACTTTTAGAATAAATCTCTTGCATGTTTATCTGCGTGATATGAACTTCTTGCAAGAGGTGATGATTCTACTGCTTTGAACCCCATAATTATAGCTTCATCCCTGTACATTTTAAATTCTCCCGGTTCAACAAACCTGTCGACAGGAAGATGATTTTTTGTAGGTTGTAAATATTGACCGATTGTTAAAATATCACATTCATGCTGCCTTAAATCTTTCATCAAATTTAAAACTTCATCCGGTCTTTCTCCAATACCAACCATTATACCGCTTTTAGTTCTCAGTCCTCTATTTTTAAACCACGAAATCAATTCCAAACTTCTTTCGTATTTTGCCTGCGGTCTTACGGCGTGATATAATCTTGGTACCGTCTCTAAATTATGATTTAAAATATTGGGTGGATTTTTCATAATAATTTCAAAGGCATGTTTTTCACCTTTAAAATCCGGGATTAAAATTTCTACAGTACAACCCGGGATCTTTTCATTAATTAGTCTCACGGTTTCACTAAAAATTGAAGCTCCACCATCCTTTAATTCATCACGATTAACTGATGTAATTACAACGTGTCTTAATTTTAATTGCTCAACAGATTCAGCAACTCTTCTTGGTTCATCTAAATCCAGTTCGTTCGGCAACCCTAATTTTATGTTACAAAACCCGCAACTTCTCGTGCAGGTATCACCAAGTATCATAAAAGTTGCAGTACGGGCATTCCAGCATTCTGCAATATTTGGGCATCTGGCTTCTTCACAGACCGTGTGAAGTTTCTGTCCCCTCATTATTTTGAGTACATCCGTATAGTTTTCGCCGGTAGGTAATTTTACTTTCAGCCAATTAGGTCTTTTACCGAGAGGTACTTTTGACTTTTCTATTCTTTGTTTAAATGCTTTTTGATGTTGGTTTATTTTGTACATAATATTTTTAGAACTATATGAAATACATTGGTTAAAACTTTTACATTAACCCAACGGATAAATCCGTTGGTTAATGAAATATCTACCCATTGTATTTAATATAGAGCCATATTTTTTAATTAGACACAGAAATATTAGCCACCTGCTATGATTAAAATATATTTTCGTTAAATGATTCCAAAGTATCTTTTAAGTATTTTAAAAACAGTCCGCCGAGCATACCATCCACTAACCTGTGATCGTGTGATAAAGTTAATGCCATAGTCGGTCTTATTGCAATTACATCAGCCCCGTCTATCTCAATAACTACAGGTTTCTTAACTACCGTTCCTACGCCAAGTATTGCTACTTCAGGCTGGTTAATAATCGGTGTTCCAAAAATAGTACCGAACACGCCGTAATTTGTAATAGTAAAAGTACCGTTCGTAATATCATCGGGTGAAAGTTTTTTGTTCCTTGCGTTATAAGCCAAATCATTAATTGCTTTGGCAAGACCGAGTATATTTCTTTGTTCAGCACCTTTTATATTCGGTACAATTAAACCGTTGGGTTCCATTGATACGGCAATACCCAGGTTTACAAAATTTTTCTGTAATATTGTTGAGCCTTCTATCGTTGAATTTACCAAAGGATATGCTTTTAATGCTTTCACACAAGCATCGGCAATAAAAGCCATATAAGTAAGCTTAATACCGTTTTCAGTAGATATTTTTTCTTTGTTCTTTTTTAAGAAATTATAAATTTTGGTTATATCTACTTCAAGCATAGCAGTTACGTGAACCGAAGTATCACGACTGTTAACCATATACTGCATAATTTTTTGTCTAATATTATCCATTGGAATTCTTGTAATACCGGTACCGGGTTCAAATTTTACCGGAGGTTTAGGAGCTTGAGGTAAGACTGTTCTGCTTTCCTGAACTTTGGGTTGTGTCTTTTCCGTTCCCGTAATTCTTTTTTCTATGAATTTCAGAACATCTTTTTTCGTAACTCTACCGTTAAGACCGGTTCCCCGGATATTATTTAATTCATCAAAACTTATATTTTCCTTTTTGGCAATATTTAAAACAAGCGGAGAAAAAAATGATGAACTTCCACTTCTTTCCTGTTTTATTGAAGTTGTATTGACAACATTATCTGCAATAACCTCGTGCATTGTATGCGGTGCAGGTTGTACTTCTTCAATTACTTTAACTTTTACTTCAGGTTGAGAGCTTTTAACTTCAGATCCATTTGTTGAAGATATCTTTGCAACAACTGTCCCGACCTCTACCGTTTCTTGTTCGGCAACTAATATTTCAGAAACAGTTCCTTCAACAGGTGACGGAACTTCCGTATCAACTTTGTCCGTACTAATTTCAAATATTGTCTCATCTTTGTTTACGGTGTCACCTACTTTTTTAAACCACTTGATAATAGTACCTTCCATAACCGATTCACCCATTTTGGGCATGGCAATTTCAGTAACATTTCCACTTCGTTTTGTTTCAATTTTTGTAGCTGTATTTTCAAACGGAGGTACAGGAACATTCAATTGCTCTTCCGTAACAGTTTCTTCTACTTTTTTATCAACTTTTACAGAACCATTTTCATCTACAGTTGCAACAACAGTCCCTACTTCAACTGTATCTCCTTCAGGTACTTTAATAGATGTTAAAGTTCCTTTCATGGGTGACGGTACTTCGGTATCAACTTTGTCTGTGCTTATTTCAAAAATAATTTCATCCTCTTCAATGGAATCTCCAACGTTTTTAAACCACTTAATGATTGTTCCTTCCGTAACACTCTCACCCATTTTAGGCATTACTATTTCCATTTATAAACTCCTAACATTCTTTTATTAATATTTTAAAAGATTTTTTATACCTTCATAAATTCTTTTTCTGTTTGGTAATACAGCATTTTCCAAAATTGGTGAATAAGGAATATGTGCATCAATTGCTGCAATTCTTTTTATGGGACCGTCTAAATATTCAAAACATTCGTCACTTATTCTCGATACAATTTCAGCACCGAACCCGCCGGTTAAAGTATCTTCGTGAATTACGACTGCTTTATTTGTTTTTTTCACTGAATTGAAAATTGTTTCAACATCAAGTGGAATTATTGTTCTTAAATCAATTACTTCAACAGAATAACCTTCGTCTGCTAACGTTTTTGCAGCCAATACAGAATCCCACATAGAAACTCCATAAGAAATAACCGTAATGTCGGTACCTTCTTTTACTACTTTTGCTTTTCCGAAAGGAAGTAGATAATTTTCATCCGGTTCAGGCGACATTGCCGAACTTTGCCTGTACAATCCTTTATGTTCACAAAAGATTACCGGATCATCAATTCTACAAGCTGTTTTTAATAATCCTTTAGCATCCGCAGCATTAGAAGGATACGCAATAAACAATCCCGGGATGTGTGCAAAAATGGATTCAATGTTTTGGCTGTGATAGAGACCGCCGTGAATATAACCACCCACAGGAACACGTGTAACAACAGGGGCAAACCAAGTATTATTAGAACGATATCTCATTGTTGCAATTTCACTTTTTATTTGCATTAAGCCGGGCCAAATGTAATCACCGAATTGAATTTCAACAACAGGCTTCAAACCGGTTAAAGCCATACCTGTTGCAACGCCCATAATACTTGCTTCGGCTAATGGAGAATTAAATACTCTTTCTTCTCCGAATGTTGTAGATAATCCTTTTGTTACTGTAAATACCCCTCCTTTTCTATCGGCAATATCTTCACCGAAAACATAAATGTTTTCATTATTCTCCATCTCCTCGTGAAGTGCATGGTTAATTGCATCTACCATTACAACCGGAGCACCTTCAGGAATAGAAGATTCATAACTTAAACTTTCTTTTTTACCGCTTTCATCAAAAACATATCTACTTGCAGTTTCCGGTAAAGGATCCGGCATATTAATACTTTCATCTACAGCTTTATTTATCTCCTTATTTACATCTTCTTTTATCTGTTTAAATTCATCTTCGGTAATAATTTTTTCATCAATCAATTTGGTCGATAATTTTAAGATAGGACAATTCTTTAAATCTTCTTCCAGTTCTTTTGCATCTCTATATTTCTTTTGATCATCTGAAGAAGAATGGGAAAGCAATCGAACTACGTAAGCCTCAATTAAAACCGGTCCCTTACCGCTTTTTAAGTATTTAAGTGCTTCCTTTACTGCGTTATGAGATTCACTATAATCTGTTCCGTCAATTGATAATCTTAATAAATTTTTATACCCGCTCATCATTTCTGAAATTGAATGGTTTTTACCCCCGCTCTGTTGACTTACATTAACAGAGATAGCATATTTATTATTTTCAATTAGAAATAAAACTGGTAATTTTTCTCTGCTTGCCCAGTTAACAGCTTCGTGAAATTCACCTTGACTTGTTGTACCTTCGCCGCTGCTGACAAAAGCAAAATTATTTTTATTTCGTCTTTTAAGTGATAATGCCGTACCAACCGCTTGTAAAAATTGAGTCCCTGTAGGACTTGACTGAGACGGTAGATTAATCTTTTTTGAACCCCAATGACATGGAAGCTGCCGGGCACCACTGTTGGGATCATCAGCTTTTGAAAAGCATTCCATAAAAAAGTCTACAGGAGTTGTTCCCGCTGCTAAGACAACTGCTAAATCTCTATAATAGGGAAACAGCCAGTCATTATTTGAATCAATTGCCATGCCCACGGCTGTTTGAATAGCTTCATGCCCGGAGCCGGCAATATGAAAGAAAGTTCTACCCTGTTTTAATAAATTCATTGCTTTATTGTCAATACCGCGGGCTAAAAGCATCAATCTTAAGGAATCAAGTATTTGCTGTTTATTTAACCCGGTACTTTTTAAAACCGATATATTCTTTTTATTTGAAGTTCCCTTTTGTTTTAAAGATTTTTTTACTTCTTTTTCAATAGTCACAGTTGTAGATTTAATCTCTTTCGCCATCTTTTTCCTCAATTATTTGTATTGTTCATTGCTGATAGTGAAAACTTATCATAGTTAATATGTTTAATTTTATTGTAATCGAAAACTTCTTTGAAATTTCTGAGTAATATTTCTTTCACTTCTTTAATTTCTATTTTCTTACCTAACTCTTTATTTAATGAAGTTACTTCTTTGTCATCAATTCCACAAGGAATAATGCCTTTAAAAAGAGATAGATTAGTGTTAACGTTAAACGCAAAACCGTGCATTGTTACCCATTTTTTAACTTTAATCCCAATAGCAGCTATTTTTCTATTTTCAATCCAAACGCCGGTGTATTGATTATTTCTTCCTGCAATAATTCCATAATAATCGCAAGTTTTTATAATAACTTCTTCTAAAGCTCTTAAATATTTATGAGTATCTTTTTGCCAATCGCTTAAATTTATAACAGGATACCCAACAATTTGTCCGGGTCCGTGATAAGTTATATCTCCACCGCGGTCAATTTCATAAACTGAAATTTTGTTTAGCTTTAAAAATGAATCAGAACTTATTAAGTGCTTTTTATCGGCAACTCTGCCGAGAGTATACGTATTATAATGCTCGAGTAGAAAAAATGTGTCATCAATTAAATTATTACTCCTTGCTTCCAACACATCTTTCTGTAAATCCCAAGCTTCTTTATAATCAATTAAATTAATATTGCAATAATTTAAATTTCTCAATTTACTTTTAATCTTTTAAGATATTTTTTTTGTGTTAAATATGGATTGCTTCACCATAAGCTTGTGCGGCAGCTTCCATCAGAGCTTCAGAAAGAGTCGGGTGTGCGTGTACTGTTTTAATTATTGACTCTCCCGTAGCTTCCAATGACTTGGCTAAAGCTGCTTCTGCAATAAGTTCTGTCGCTTCCGACCCGATAATATGTGCTCCTAATAATTCTCCGTATTTTGCATCAAAAACAAATTTAACAAAACCCTCTCTTTCACCCACGGCAAAAGCTTTACCGTTTGCCAAAAATGGGAATTTGCCTACTTTTACTTCATAACCCTTTTCTTTGGCTGCCTTTTCCGTTAAACCAACACTGGCAACCTGGGGTTGACAATATGTACAGCCTGGAATATTTTCATATTCAATATCAGGTGGATTCAATCCCTTCATTTTTTCAACACAATGAATTCCTTCGGCAGATGCTACGTGAGCCAACCAAGGCGGACCGATTACGTCACCAATTGCATATATCCCTTTAACATTAGTTTCGTAAGTAGATATGTCTACTTTTATGCGATTTTTAAAGAGTTCAATTCCTAATTCTTCAAGTCCAAATCCTTCAACATTTTCCTTTACACCAATTGCACATAAAACTTTATCTGCTGAAAGTGTTTCCTGTTTGCCGTTTCTATTAACTATTACATTTACTTTTTTACCTTTAACTTCAGCTCTATCTACTTTTGTACCGGTGTAAATATTAATTCCCCGTTTCTTAAAACTTCTTCGAAGAGTATCAGAAACTTCACTGTCTTCAACCGGTAAAATATGATCCATCATTTCAATAATTGTTACTTTAGTGCCTAAAACAGAATAGAAATAGGCAAATTCAATTCCGATAGCTCCACCGCCGATTATAATTAATTCATTGGGTTGTTTATCCAAAATCATAGCTTCAGTACTTGTAATAATCATTTTTCTATCTATGGGAATAGTATCGAAAACTTTGGTTCTTGCACCGGTTGAAATAATGATTTTGTCAGCCTCTATTTTTTCAATTTCATTGTTTTCTTTGTCAAAAATAGATATTTGAGTTTTAGAAGTTAATTTTCCGAATCCCCTTATTCTTTTAACTTTATTTTTCTTTATTAGCATTTCCACATTTGAGGAAATTTTTTCAGAAATATTACGACTTCTTTTAATAATAGTATTAAAATCAAACGTCAGCCCTGTTGCAGTAATGCCGAATTCTTTTCCTTTATTCTTGATTGTATCAAAAATCTCAGCATTTTTCAATAACGATTTTGTTGGAATACAACCCCAATTGAGACAAATTCCCCCTAAATTATCCTTATCAATTACAACAGTTTTATATCCTAATTGTGAGGCTCTAATTGCCGCAACATATCCACCGGGACCGCCACCAAGTATGGCTATATCATATTTTTCATTCATAAAAATTTTAATTAATAATTATAATAAGAAATAAATATAATTACTTTAATAGAGAAATAAAATGTAAGAGGTTATAATATCTGACTTGCCAGTCAGTTAGAATTGTTGATTTTGCTACGAAATGACATATTTTACTTACACTTTCAGATAATTGGTTCAATAATATTACATTAAAAAAGGCATTAAACAATTTAATATTTAATGCCTTTTGTTGCTATAAAAATTTTAACTAATAAGATTTTAATCCACTAAATTAGTATAACTTGCTAAAGCATCTTCTATATTTTTATAAATCTCAAATATTCTCATCATACCTGTAATTTCAAAAAGGACTAAAGTTTCCGAATGTAAATCAGAAATTTTTAAACAACCGCCTGATTGTTTTAATCTTCGTGCTGCCGATACTAAAGTTCCCAAAAAAGTAGAATCCATATATTTACATCCTTTTAGACTAACAACAATATTAAGTTTACCGTCATTAATTCTTTGATCGAGAATGTCTTT
>DRJC01000336.1 GCA_011052365.1 Ignavibacteria bacterium | reverse complement strand
GAAAAAAATATTACTGAGTACTTCGGTAAGGTGAATAGTTTTACCCGTGCCGAGTTATACGATTATTATAGACAATTCCAACCCGAACTAAAATATCAAACATTCGGCTGGCGTTTATATGAGTTGAAAAGAAAAAAAATAATTAATGAGGTAAAAAAAGGCGTTTACCAAATTAACGGAAAAAAAACTTACCAACCTTTAATTGACGAAAAAATGAAAGAGATCTATTCAAAAATCACTAATGAATTCTTTGATATAAACTTAGTAATATGGTCGACAAAATGGATAAATGATTTTTCACTTCATCAGACATTTCACAATTTCTATATATTAGAAACCGAATACGAATATTCTGAAAGTTTGTTTAATAAAATGAAGGAACTAAATATTCCTAATGTTTTTCTAAAACCTGATGATAAGTTGATAAGTAAATATGTAATTGGTGAGGATGAACCGATTGTAATAAAAAACCTAATAAGTAAATCTCCAATTAAAAAGTTGGAAGAAATTAAAATACCCACACTAGAAAAAATAATAGTTGATTTGTTTTGCGATAAAAAAGTTTTCTATATGTATCAAGGACACGAGTTGAAAGAAATTTTACGGAATGCAGTTTCAGATTATACTCTCAATTTTACCAAACTTTTTCATTATGCACGGCGCCGTGGTAAAGAAGCTGAAATAAAGCTGTACTTTTCCGAAAAGTTGAGTGATTATGTGCAAGGAATACTTGATGATTAAAAAGAAATGTTTTTCAAAAGAATGGATTTATAGTTTTAGAGATCAGAAAAAATTTAGAAAGCTTGATTACGTTTCTTTAGAAAAAATGATTCTTGCTCTTTCACTTGTTGAACAGCTTGAATTGCAAAATCTAAATTTCATATTTAAAGGAGGTACTTCTCTTGCTCTGCACTTTAACGAACCGAAACGGTTTTCAATTGATGTTGATATTCTTACATCAGAAAATAAAAAATCTATAGATAAAACATTAGAACTAATTTGTGCAGATTCCCGTTTTGTAAAGTTTAAATTAGATGAACGCCGTAGTTTTAATAGCCCCATTCCAAAGGCACATTATAAACTGCATTTCGTTTCAAATATTGATGGAACAGAAAATTATATTTTGTTAGATGTTTTATTTGAAAAAAATCTTTATCCCACAACTCAAGACGTAGAAGTTAAGAATGTATTTCTTGAAACTGAAGGAAAACCGACAATTGTAAATGTCCCAACTATAGATTCAATAACCGGGGATAAGTTAACAGCTTTTGCTCCCCACACTATTGGAATTAAATTCGGGATTGACAAGGATTTAGAAATAATAAAACAGCTTTTTGATTTGAACTATCTCTTTGATAATATTAAGGATTTTAGAACTACATTTGAAGCGTACAGAAATTTTTCAAAACAAGAAATTTCTTATAGGAATTTGAAATGTGGAATTGAAGAAACTCTTAAAGATACTTTGGAGACATCTTTGACAATTGCTAAAAGAAATAAAAACAAAGGTCAGCAACTTGATGAATTTAAATCATTGCAAATGGGTTTAATTAAACTACCATCTTATTTAGTAACAGTTAGTTTTACTTTGGATGCTGCAATAGAAGCAGCGGCTAAAGTGGCGCTTTTAAGTGCTAAATTTTTAAAACAAAATTTTACGGCAATAGAAAAGTTCGACAAGAGTGAAGGAATTCAAAAATATTTTATTAAACAAACTGATTATAACTTTTTAAATAAATTGGCAAAACTTCCGAATAGCTCTCTCTATTATTGGCATCAAGCCATTAATATTTTAAATAATTAGTTGATAAAGGTGCTATCTTATTTACTTCTAATAAGGACGCAAAAGACGGTGTAAAAAAGCAGCAAAATTAAGAATTGCACTTGCGATTGTCACCAAAACCGTGATAAAAAACGGGCTTCAAATTCTTGGTGTTAATGCACCGGAAAAAATGTAAATTATTCAGCTACTGCGGTAGAACATGCATATAATTTATTTGCACCAACTTCTTTTAATACTTTTGCACATGCACTAACAGTTGCACCGGTTGTAATAACATCGTCAATTATTAAAATATTTTTTCCTTCTACCGGCTTTATTTTTTTAACTTTAAAAGCGTCACCGACATTTTCTTGTCTCTCTGTTAGAGTAAGTGCGGTTTGAGTTTGTGTAAATTTAACTCTCTCTAATATTGATTGGCTTACCGGAATATTTAAACACTTACTTAGACCCTTTGCAATATAAAAAGCTTGATTATAACCTCTGTTCACTTTCTTTAAATGGTGCAGAGGCACGGGAACTATTAAATTAATATTCCAAGTTTTAATTTCGTTACCGCGAATTTCGGCTATCATTTCGCCCAATCTTTTACCGATCGCAAATTTGTTGGAATATTTTATTGAATGAATTATATGCTGCAGCTCTTTATCCTTTTCAAAAATAAAAGGAGTAGTAAAACCTGAGATAAGTTTTTTCTCAGAAAACTTCCTTTCAAATTCGATTTTAATTAGCGAATTAGCGGCTAAAGAAATAGAGCTTATGCAAACATCGCAAATATATTTCTCTTCTACGGAAAGTTTTTGTTTGCAGCCTGGACAAAAGCGGGGAAGGAAGAAATCAAACAGTGATATGAAGAAGTTATTTGACATATTTAAAAAGATGAGGTTTCTAAAAAAATATTTACAGCATACTTAATCTTCTACGGATAAACCACTCAATACTAAACAGCAAAACAATAATTATTAAAATCCATTTATTTGACCAAAGACTGATCTCGCTTGTTACTATTTTTTCTTTTGTGTTATTCTTACTTCTGCTTTTAAGAAGTTCTATCAATTTATTTCTTTCCTTAAAAGTGAAATATTTTCCTTTAGAATTCTGACTTAATGATTTGAGCAACTCAGAATTTAAATTTGTGTTTATCAGTTCTACATCCGTTTCGCCGATATTAAATTTACCGAAACTTTTTCCCAGCAAATTATTATTCAGTATTGCTTTACCTGAATAAGTATAATCACCTGCATTTGATGTTTGGAATATCCCTTCGTACAAACCGTTACCTTTTGAACTTAGATTTATATTCACGCTGCCCTTTTTATTTTTGTTCGTTATGGTCAAAGAAACATCGGCATTGGAAACGGGATTAAATGATTCGTCATAAACCTGTGCGGTAAATTCAACATCTTCATTTAAAGAGAACAATTTTTTTACAGGTTTTATTATAACTCTCTTTTCTTTATCTGATGCATTTAGCCATTTAACGCAGTCTGAAATAAATTTATCAAACATATTTACGCCGTTTGCCGCAGCAAGTAATTTCCACCTATAGATACCGCCGGCAAGAATAGAAATTGATTTACTGCCTGCTATTTTTCTTGTGATTATCAGCGGTCTTTTTAACGGGATGTTGTTTATAATTATTTCCGATAAGACATTGCTACCGGGCTTAACTTTATAATCTGCATTCGGTTGAAAAACGGGCGGCAGTTTACTCCATATAGAAAGGACATCGTTACTTTGTGTTTGTAAAATGGGGCTATTTATATTCTCTTTAACGATTGACGGTAACACTTCATCTGTTTTACTGCTTATAAAACTTGTTTTAAACGATAAAATATCATTTAAATAATTTAGCTTGCCCGTATCGATGCTGTTACCGAGCAGAAACAGAAACGGCTTTTTATTTTTGATTATCCTGGCTTTTACTTTTTCTATGAATGAAATACTTGAACTTGAGGAAGGAAAACCTATTAAAAAATATACATCGGAACTGTCTAAAAGTTTATCGACATTTTCTTTTTCCAAAAATCTATTGTTTGTGATTTGAGTTAATGAATTTACGATTAGGTTTTTATTATCCTTTAATGAAGATTTTATAATGGATAGATCGTTAGAGGGAGAACCGGCAATTATAAGTATTTTCAACTTTGATTTTTGAACTTTTATATAAAAAATCTTGCTGTTATTGTTTTTGTTTCCTTCCCCGGGTAAAGGTGCTGTTCTTATTTTTAATTTTCTATCACCGTATTCGTCCGGTTTATATGTAAATGAAACATTGTTGATACCGTCTTTGGAAAGGATGATGTTTTTTCGTTCGACTATCTTATTTCCGTCAAAGAGTGTAACAATTGCTTTACTACCGTTAAGCTTTTCGTTTTCAATTACGGTTGAAATAGTCGTGGGTGTGTTTGCATAAATAAATTTATTATAGCTTACTTTTTTTATCAGTACATCTTTATTGGTTGATGTATTACCGATACCGACAGTATAAATAGGGAAGTTCAATTCTTCCGATTCATTTACCGGTGAAAGTCCGTCCGTTATGTTTCCATCGCTTATAATAGTTAAAGACGAAATGTCATCCTGCATTTCATTAATCTTTTTAAAAATCTTTTCAAAATTTGTGGATGGTTCAGTCGTTTTTATTTTATTTAAGCTGTCAGGGTTTATTGAATTTACATTAGCACCGAAAGAGAAAAATTTAATATTAGTTTTACCTTTTAAACTTTCCAAAAAATCAACAATATCTTTATTCTCATTATTTATACTCATTGATTTTGAATTGTCAACAAAAATTAAATTTGAAGGTCTTACAGTTATCTTTTTTGTAATTGTCAATATCGGTTCAAATATCAGAAACAAAAGAAGAACCATTGAAAGAGAACGCAGAATAATTAAAAATGTTTTTTTTGGTTTGCTTATTTGTGGAATTGTGTATTTATAAATATAATACGTGAAAAAAGAGATTATTAAAATACCGGTAATGAAAAAAAACGGACTGCTTGAAAAAGTAATGCTGATATTTTCTAATGCAAACATTAAAAGGTCATCTCTCCT
>DRJC01000335.1 GCA_011052365.1 Ignavibacteria bacterium | reverse complement strand
AATTCGACTTATAAAGGTAAATTAACTCAAGGCAGAGCTGTAGAAGTAAATACATATTTTGGACAAATGCCTTTTGTGGACGTTGCAATGTATATGGGAATACTGGTTTTCTTTCTCGCTCTTTTCGCGATGTTTTCAAGATGGAAAGAACCGTTCGTACAATTTTTAACAATTCTTTCTATCTTTGCTTTAATATTATCTTTCGGTAAAAATTTTCCTCCATTGTTTGACCTCTTTTTTTACTACTTCCCTTACTTCAATAAATTCCGTGTACCTTCAATGGTTTTGATTTTAGTGCAGTTAAGTTTTCCTGTTTTAGCCGGTTTAGGAATAATGAAGATTATCTCTTTAAAAGAAGAGCGAAATGATAAGCTAATAAAATTATTAAAAAATATTTCAATTGTATTTACAGTTCTTTTTGTTATTTCTATTCTTTTTAATTCTGTAATTACCGATTGGTTTGTTTCACGAGTTAATAATTATGCCGGTTCTATCAGTTCATCCAGACCTCAATATGCACAGCAGTTTAGGGCATTAGCCGGGTATATGGGTAGTATGTTTTCCGGGGATTTATTGATTGGAATGGGGATGTTAACACTTACATTCGGCGGAGCTTATGCCTATGTTAATTCAAAATTAAGTGCGGATCTTTGGGTTGTATTATTAATCGCTTTAACCATTTTTGACCTTTGGAGAATTGACAATCGTGGTGCCAAATATAAAGATAACCCGAATATCACCAATCAATTTAAACAGCCCAATTACATTACGGCTATAAAAAATAGAAATGACAAAGAACCATTTAGAATATTTAATTTAAAACAGGACGGTTCTTTGGGTTCGTTCAGAAATAACTCTAACTATAATATCAACTTTCTTGTTGAAGATTTTTACGGATATTCGGCGATAAAACCGAGAGCTTTCCAGGACTATATGGACGTTGTCGGTCCTGTAAACCAAACTATGTGGGATATGTTAAACGTTAAATATATTATAACGGATAAACCGGTACAATTTGGCGGTATGCTTCCTGTTTATAAAAGAAACAACACGTATGTTTACGAAAACACTAGATCACTTCCAAGAGTTTACCTGGTTGATAGTGTTGGTTTTAAAAAAGGAATTGATATTCTTAATTCAGTAAAATCGAACTCATTCAACCCTAAAAAATTAGCGTTTGTAAATGACAAAAATTTAAGAGTTAACCGACCTGATTCCTCTGCGTACTCTAAAATAATTGAGTACAAAAATGAATCCATTAAACTGGAAGTAAATGCTACCGGAAAAAACTTTTTATTCTTTGGCGATACTTATCTTCCCACAGGATGGAAAGTTTTTATAGATAACAACAAGAGCAAATTATACAGGGCAAACTACGGATTTATGGGTGCTGTAATTCCAAATGGCAAACATCTGGTTGAGTTCAAATATGCACCGACAACATTTTATATAGCAAAATACGTGGTGCTCATTTTAAGTTCGCTTGTAATATTAGTCCTGATTTTCGCTTTATGGAGAAGAAAGAAAAATATTATAGGTAAAAAAATCTCATACTAAAATATATTCTCTTATGGGAATTGTAATCAGGGAAAGTATAAAAAGTACCATAACATCTTACACGGGTGTTCTTATCGGTACTATTAATGTCGTTCTGCTTTATACAAACTTTTTTTCCCCTGAACAATTAGGTCTTACCCGTGTACTGCAAGATACCACTTTGCTTTTTATTTCTATTGCACAATTAGGTTCACCAAATCTTATAATTAAATTTTTCCCGCATTTTAAAAATCCCAAAAACAATCACAACGGGTTCTTATTTTTTGCCATATTTTATTCTATTGCAGGTTTCATAGTCTTTACAATTCTTTTTTTAATTCTGCAGGATACAATATTAAATATATATTTGAGCAAATCCCCGTTGATGGCAGAATATCTTTACCTGGTAATTCCTTTAGGGTTTGGATTAATTCTTATGAACATTTTTGAATCTTATATTGTTGTTCATTCAAAGGTCGTTTTTCCAACATTTATGAGAGAAGTATTTATAAAACTGAGTAATACATTTTTAATTATCCTGTTTGCTCTTAGCGTAATAAATTTTACTCAATTCTTATATTTTTTAATCCTTGCATTTTTTATAGCATCATTAATACTTCTTTTTTATGTTAAAAATCTCGGCAGTTTTTCGTTACGTCCGAATTTTTCAATTTTTAAATCTCCTAAATTAAAACAAATGTTAAACTACGGACTGTTTACTTTGTTGGGCGGGATCGGTTATTTGCTTACAACCAAGATAGACATACTTATGCTTCCTGCGTTTGAAGGTCTAAGACTAACGGCTGTTTATACTATTGCAATTTTCATAGCAACATTAATGGAAATACCAAAAAGAACTTTAACTCAGGCAGTAACATCTACTTTAAGTTTTGCAATTAAGGACGATGATAATTCAAAAATAAAAGAGCTCTATCAAAAGACTTCTATAAATTTATTTATCTTCGGTACAATATTGTTTTTACTTCTCTGGGCAAATATTGATGATATATTTATTTTAATGCCGAAAGGCGAAATATATGCAGCAGGTAAAACCGTATTGTTTTTATTTCTAATAGGGAGGTTATTAGATCTTTTATCCGGTATAAATTCTGAGATTATACTCTACTCACAATATTATAAATACTCGTTGGTGTTTATGATTTTTTTGGGAATTATTACGGTCATAACCAACCTAATATTTATCCCTATTTACGGTATTCTTGGAGCAGCAATTGCAACATTACTGTCTATTACCATTTATATGTTGGCAAGAATTGTATTTGTTTGGATTAAATTTAAAATACATCCTTTTAGTGATTCTACATTATTAAGTATTTTGTTTTTTATTTTATTGTTATTTATAGTTATTGTAGGAAATAATTCTTTCACGCATATTTTAAACAATGTTTTTGATATTAGTAATTTTTACATATCATCAATCATTAATATTACAATTAGATCAATTCTCTTAATAGCAATATTCACTTTCTTATTTATAAAATTTAATATCTCAGAAGATTTTACTAATTTAGTTCTTATAACAATTGATAAAATTAAAAAGATATAAAAGTTAACTTCTGTTTTATTTTTATCCGTTAGCTAACGGATTATTTTATGGACAAAACTAAAAAACCAATTAGACGATTTTTACATTCATTATTGAATAAATTAAATTTAGACGGATGGATGTTACTATTTGTCGAAAGTGGACTAAAGCAAGACGGTTGGTTTGGTGCATTTAGGACAAAAACCGCAATTGATAATAACGGTAATCCAATCCCGTGGGTTACTTATCCTTTTATTGATTTTATTTCCGAAAGACTCAATTCAGATATGAATATATTCGAATTTGGAAGTGGTAATTCTACTTTATATTATGCTCAAAAGGTAAATTCAATTACTTCCGTAGAACATAACCAAACCTGGTATAAAAAAATGTCAGAAATTATTCCTTCAAACGTAAATCTAATATTTAAAGAATTAATAGCTAACGGTGAATATTCAAGATACTCAAAAATTCAGAACACTAAATATGACATTATAATTATTGACGGTGAAGATAGAAATAACTGTATTTATAATTCTATAAATTCTTTAACTAACAATGGTGTTTTTGTTTTGGATGATTCCGAAAGAGAAGAATACAATGAAGCTGTTTCTTTCCTAAATAATAAAAATTTTAAAAGATTAGATTTTTGGGGAATGGCACCGGGAATTCTTTATAAAAAATGTACAACCATATTTTACAAATCAGATAATTGTTTAAATATTTGAATTTATATCTTTCTTTTAAAAAAATTATTTATGTAATATTAAATGACTCTTTCACCCATTTGTTTGTTTGTTTATAAAAGATATGATTTAACAGTTAAAACCGTTACATCACTTAAAGAAAATTTATACGCAAACGAAAGCGATTTGTTTGTTTTCTCCGATGCACCAAAAAACGATAAAGATAAATACTTAGTTTCGGAAGTTAGAAAGTATATAAAATCTATTGACGGTTTTAAATCGGTTAAAATTATTGAAAAAGAGAATAATTTGGGTTTAGCCGAATCAATTATTTCCGGGGTAACGGAAGTAATTGATCAATATGGAAAAGTAATTGTCTTAGAGGATGATTTATTAACATCAAAATATTTTTTGAAATACATGAACGAAGCTCTCGACAAATATGAAAATGAAAACAATGTAATTAGTATTCACGGTTATGTGTATCCCGTGAAAAATAAACTGCCCGAAACATTTTTTTTAAAAGGAACTGACTGCTGGGGCTGGGCTACCTGGAAAAGAGCTTGGGACACATTTGAAAAAAACGGAAAGAAATTATTGGATGAAATAATTGAAAAAAAACTTGCTTATGGTTTTGACCACAACGGTACAACAAATAATATAAAGATGTTAAAAAGACAAATTAAAGGTGAAGTCGACTCCTGGGCAATAAGATGGCATGCTTCGGCTTTTTTGCAAAACAGATTAACACTGTACCCGGGTAAATCACTAATTAATAATATTGGAATGGGCGGTGAAAGTACACACTTGAAAAAGACTAACATTTATGAAACAGATATTTATAATAAGCCTATAGAACTAAAAGATATCCCTATCGAAGAAAATCTTTATGCGAAAAAAGAAATCGAAAAATTTTTTACATCAATCAAACCTAATTTTATAAAACGATATTATAAAAAATTTAAATATTCTTTGGGGATGTAATTATGCACAATATTGATGATCCCGCATTTCAGGATAATCGCATGTATAATTATAATGATACGATTAATGTTGAAAGAGAGGAATATATAAAAATTGTTGAGTTAATTCCTGAAAGAGCTAAAATTATTGACCTTGGCTGCGGAAATGGTAATTTGATCGAGATGCTTATTAATAAAAAGAGTGTTTCTGCTGTTGGGATTGACATTTCCGATAGCGGTATTTCGGAATGTAAACGGAAAGGTCTTGATGCAGTACAAGGAGCTATTGATAAAAAGCTTGATT
>DRJC01000334.1 GCA_011052365.1 Ignavibacteria bacterium | reverse complement strand
TTTCCCAGTACCATCTGATGTGGTTCTCCCTTCACGGGAATTTTCTTCAATATTTTACCCGAAGAAGCATCCAGCACAAAGATTGCTTTTGCTTTACGTGAGGCGATATACACATTCTTACCTTCCGGACCTACAATTATGTGATCTGGTACAGAAATTTCTATTTTCTTCTCAATTTTCAGCGATGAAGCGTTTATCATGGATATCGAGTTGCCTCCACGTGCAGAAACAAAAATCATTCCACCTGGGGTAGCAGCAATGCCATGAGCATCTTTACCTATTTTTACGGATTTTATCAGTTTCCTTGTTTTCAAATCAATAACAGACATTGTGCCCCCGGCAGCTTCCGTTATATAAAGTTTATCTCCCTTGGGAGAAAATGCCATGTGACTGGGCCCTGAACCCGTGGGGATTACCGCTATGGTTTTACCAAGAGGAAAACTGAGTACAGAAAGCGTATTGCTTGCCTTGTTTGTCACATATACATATTGTTCTTTAGGACCTATAGAAACGTAATAGGGCATCATACCCGTCTTTATCTTGGCAACCACTTTTTTGGTGCGGGTATTTATAATCGATAATTTCATTCCGGTGACATAGAGGTAAGTTCCGTCTTTACTGATAGCAAGATGGTGAGAAACATTTCCTACAGAAATCTCAGCAACTTTTTTTCCTGTTGAAACATCGGTAACCATTATCCGGTTATCTTTCATGTTTTTCATCTGTCCGGTGTAAATATAACGACCATCGGGAGAGATTGCCATACCGTGTGGATTTATGCCCACTTTGAAGTAAGAAATTACTTTCTCTGTACGCAAGTTAATCTTGACTACCTTGTTAGAAGGTCCCAGTGGTGCGTAAAGGTATTTGTCTTTTACGGCTACCGTCTTATTCCCTTGAGCCAGAACAGCCGAGCCTGATACAGCTACCAAATAAAAGGCAGCGATAATCATCATCTTCAAAGTCCATATTCGTTTTTTCTTCATTTCATTTCCTCCTGTTAAAGTTTTATTATGTTAAATCATGTGTCTTTTTAGCAATTATATTCCCATCGGGTAATAAGAGTAAACTGTTATGGCATATTTAGTTAGTGCCGTAAAATCTTTTTCCACGTTCCATGGGCTTGCGTAAAAATCCAATTCATGATATTTTGATAAATAGATATTCTAATGTCTACTCTCTTTGTAAACATTCTGCATAAACAAAAATATACAATATAGAATTATGAAAAGCAAAATATATTTATTTTAGGCACATTATCGATTTTTAATACTGGTTTGGTAATTATCAGTTTAGTTACTTTTATTGATTTCTTTTTATACCGTCATATACAAAATCATTAACAACATTGTATATTCCAAATTGATTTTGGAAGTAATATTCGATAATTTTTCATGAACGATTTATTCAAAATATATGTTTAGGCTCTATTTTGTTGAACTTATTGAATACGGTTAATTATCTTACTAAACAAGAATATTCCAATAACTATCCCTCGTTCAGTCACAACACTTATTATAATACTGATATCAAAGGAGTTTATTAATGAGTCAGTTAAAACAGTTTTTTAATTCATCTATCGGCAAAAAACTTGTGATGGCAACAACAGGTATTTTACTGATTTTATTCTTAGTGATACATCTGATTAATAATCTATTGCTGTTCGGTGGTCCCGATGCCTTTAATCAAAATGTCGCCCTACTTGAGTCCATTAAACCATTAATCAGAGTGATAGAAGTAATATTAGCATTGATATTTATTTATCACATTTACAACGCTTATAAATTGTGGTGGGAAAATAAAAAAGCTAATCCTGAAAAATATGCTGTTAGTGCGAAGAAAGAAAACAGTACAATATATTCAAGGACAATGGTCATTACCGGTAGTGTAATATTTATTTTTTTGGTCATCCATCTTTATACACTTTGGGGAAAATACAATTTTGGAATGGAAGGAAGCGAGAATTATTTTGAAGTAATAAAAACACTTTTTGCAAATCCTATTTGGGCTGCTTTCTATTTTATAATTATGATATTCCTTGGATATCATATAAATCATGCTTTCCAAAGTTCATTCCAAACATTTGGCTGGAGTAGTAAAAAATATACTCCGTTAGTTAAAAAGATTGGTACGTTTTTAGCAATTATTTTTGCTGTCGGTTTTGCATCAATCCCAGTCTACTTTTTTCTTATTTCATTAGGAGGTCAGGGATGATAAAATTAGATTCAAAAGTACCGGAAGGAAAACTTTCTGAAAAATGGACAAATCATAAATTTAATATGAAAGTTATAAACCCGGCTAATAAAAGAAAATTTGATATTATTGTTGTCGGTTCAGGTCTTGCAGGTGCATCAGCTGCCGCATCATTAGGCGAATTAGGATACAAAGTAAAAGTTTTTTCATTTCATGATTCTGCCCGCCGTGCTCACTCAATAGCAGCACAGGGTGGAATAAATGCAGCTAAAAATTATCAAAATGATTCTGATTCGGTTTATAGATTATTTTATGATACTATAAAGGGCGGAGATTTCAGGGGACGTGAAGCAAACACCTGGCGGCTTGCTGAAATTAGTAACAATATTATTGATCAGTGTGTAGCGCAGGGTGTTCCATTTGCAAGAGAATACGGCGGAACACTTGCCAACCGTTCGTTTGGCGGTGCACAGGTTTCAAGAACTTTTTATGCTCGTGGAGAAACCGGTCAGCAATTGCTTTTAGGGGCTTACAGTTCAATGAACAGGCAAGTTAACCTTGGTAATGTTGAAGTTTTTCCGAGAAGAGAATTTCTGGATGTTGTTATTGTTGACGGACACGCACGGGGAATTATTGTGAGAAATCTTGTTACCGGGGAATTAGAAAAATATGCTTCGCAAGCTGTAGTTCTTGCTTCGGGCGGTTATGTAAATGTATATTTCCTTTCAACAAATGCGATGAACTCAAATGCTACTGCTGCTTGGCGTGCGCATAAACGCGGTGCTGCATTTGCAAATCCTTGTTATACTCAAATTCACCCGACTTGCCTGCCGGTTCACGGCGAAGGACAATCAAAATTAGTATTGATGAGTGAAGGACTTAGAAATGACGGAAGAATATGGGTTCCTAAAAAGGCAGGAGACAATAGAAATCCAAATGAAATACCTGAAAACGAAAGAGATTATTATCTTGAAAGGAAATATCCTGCTTTTGGTAATCTTGTGCCCCGCGATGTTGCATCACGTAATGCAAAATATGTTTGTGACGAAGGCAAGGGTGTAGGTGGCGGAAAAGCAGTTTATCTGGATTTTACCGATGCATTTAAAAGAATCGGAATTGACGCTGTTAAAGATAAATACGGAAACTTATTTGATATGTATGCAAATATTACCGGCTTTGACCCATACAAAGTACCGATGCAGATATATCCCGCGCCACATTATGGTATGGGTGGATTGTGGGTTGATTATGAGCTTATGAGTACTATCCCCGGAATGTTTGTTTTGGGTGAAGCTAACTTTTCAGACCACGGGTCTAATAGACTTGGTGCAAGTGCTCTTATGCAGGGGCTTTCCGACGGATACTTTATTATTCCTTATACAATGGGTAATTATCTTGGTACTGAAAAACCGGAAAAGGTTGATGTTGAAAGAAGTGAGTTCAAAGAAGCTCAACAGAATGTAGAAGAAAACATAAATAAATTACTTTCAATTAATGGTAAACAAACTGTGGATTCTATTCATAAACGCTTGGGTCATCTTTTAATTGACAAAGTAGGTATGTCAAGAAATGAAAAAGGATTGAAGGAAGTAATTAATCAAATAAGAGATCTAAGAGAAGAATTTTGGACAGATTTACAAGTTGTCGGCAATGCAAAAAGTATCAACCAAACACTTGAAAGAGCAGGCAGAGTAGCCGATTTTCTAGAATTAGGAGAATTAATGGCAATAGATGCCTTGAACAGAAACGAATCTTGTGGAGCTCATTTCCGTGAAGAATACCAAACAGAAGAAGGTGAAGCATTAAGAAACGATGAAGAATATAAATATGTTGCTGCTTGGGAATATAAGAAAGAAGGAGAATGGGAACTTCACAAAGAAGATTTGGAATTCGAAAATGTAAAATTAGCTACAAGGAGTTATAAATAATGAGCGAGAAAAATATAGACCTAACGTTAAATATTTGGCGGCAAGAATCTCCTGAAGCAAAAGGACACTTTGAAAAGTTTGAAGAAGAAATATCACCGGATGCATCAATATTAGAGGTGCTTGATGAAATAAATAATCGTTTAGAAGCCGAAGGTAAAGCACCGATTGCTTTTGAAAGTGATTGTCGTGAAGGAATATGCGGAACTTGCGGCTTGGTTGTAAACGGGCATCCTCACGGACCATTACCAAAAACTGCTACCTGTCAATTGCATATGAGAAATTTCAAAGACGGTGACACACTATATATTGAACCTTTTAGAGCAACAGCATTTAAAGTATTAAAAGATTTAATAGTAGACCGCTCGGGGTTTGACAAAATTCAGGTTGCCGGTGGTTTTATATCGTTTAATACAGGAAGTGCCCCGGATGGAAACGCCATTCTTATTTCAAAGGAACTTGCAGATCAGGCTCTTGATGCTGCTGAATGTATTGGCTGCGGCGCTTGCGTTGCTGCGTGCAAAAACTCTTCGGCAATGTTGTTTGTCAGTGCTAAAGTTTCACATTTTGCTTTATTGCCCCAAGGTAAACCGGAGAGATATGAACGAGTTCAGTCGATGGTAAAAGTAATGGATGAAAATCTGTTCGGCAGTTGTACAAATACTTATGCCTGTGAGGCAGAATGTCCCAAAGGTATTTCCGTACTTAATATTGCAAGAATGAACAGGGAATACTTTATGGCAGAACTAAAGACAGGAACCGATGAGTAAATACAATTAAACCATTAAACTTCTAATCCCGGTTATTATTTAATCGGGATTTTTTTATGTTTGTTCTAACAATGATTACGGAAAAAGAATGTTTGAAAAAGAAATAAAATTCATCACAGATTTCAGTCTTGAAAAGCTAAAGTCTCTTGGTTCCTATTTTACTTTTGATGATATTCTTACTACCGATATTCATCCTTCAATAACTAAATATATTTCTGCGGAATTAAGTTATCTTATATTTGAGGACAGGGGAAAACTTTTGTCCTCATCTGTTTTTGATTATTCACAACCCCAAGTTATTAAGCTGCTGACAAGTGTTGACACTGAATTAAAAAAGTTCAAAACTATTTCTTATGAGGATATAAAGAATCTTGTACTACAGGCAGTTTCATTCAATGCTAATTTTGTTATAAGACCCAAATGGTCTTTGTTAAAACTTGTTTACAATGAAGCTGAAACAAAAAACAGTGAAGAAGTTATTTTGATGCTTGATTATATTTATTTCCACGAATATTTAAGAAACATAATTACTGAATATATCGAAAAGAAAAAGTTGCTGGAAATAACAAAGAATAAATTTGAAGAATTAATATCTAAAATTGATTCGGCACTCATTCAAAATGATATCCGGGGATTTATTGATAATTCACTTTTTACAATGCTCGACTTTTACAGTATAGGCAGTAAGAATGAAATAAAAATCAGTACTGATTATGTTGAAGCATTTTTAAAAGAAAAAGAATTACTCGACCCTTTATTAAAATTAAAGAAAACATTTGCATTTGGTACAGGAGTTTCAACCAACTTAGAAGAAATTAAAAAAGTTTTATTTAGTGATGAAATTATTACCGACAATATTCAAACCAAATTAACAAAAGAAAAAGAAGTTGAAGAAACCGTTGAAGAAACTGTTATAGATGAAGAGAATACAGAAGACGAGGAGAAAACAAATGAACAGTTTATACCGGGGAAAAATATTTTTGATCAGGAAATAAAGGAAGAAATAAAACCCGAAGATGAGAAAAAAATAACAGAGCAGGAAGAAGATGATAAGCCAATATCTTCAGAAGAAAAAATAATTGGTGAAAGTGAAAATAAAGATGAAGAGATCAATGAAAATAATGTACCGGAAAGTGACGAAAAAAAATCATTTGAAAGTGAGGATCATACTGAAACAATTGATAAAGATGAGCTATCGGTAAAAAACGAATTACTTGATACCGAAGACGATGATAAGTTGCTGACATTATTCGACGAAGAATTAAAAGCACTTGCTGAAGATACCGGTTTAGAAAACGACATTGATTTTCCCGTTGAAGAAGATGAAAACAATTATGAAACGGAAGAGGATATATTAGATAGAAAAGAACATAAAAAAGAAATCGAAGTCGAAAATGAAAAAGATATAGAACAACCTGATGAGATTATCGAAGAGGTTGCCGGAGTTGATGATTCACCGGATGAAAATCAATTAACGGATTTGGAAGAAGAATATGAAACCAGCAATTTTGTTGAAGAAATTCCGGATCAGACACCAGC
>DRJC01000333.1 GCA_011052365.1 Ignavibacteria bacterium | reverse complement strand
TAATTTGGATTCTTAAAGATTATATAAATACACAGTTGTGGTGGGCGGTGAGTTTTGTTGTTATGATTGCTTTTGTTTTTTATCCGGCAACGGTTCGCTATAGGCAATTTCAGGATAAGAATAAAAAAATTATAGAAGATACTATTTGTTCTGTCTGCAGACACTTTGACGAAACCGCTGTTCTTTGTATGAAACTGGATAAACATCCCACAGAAGATTATATACCCTGTGACGGTTTGGAATGGGAACCTGTTGATAAAAACAGTTAATCATTTATCCACTTCCGGGGGTTCTTTATATTCAAACATTCTTTAATATCATTTTTAATGAAAAAGCATCGATACCGGCTACAAAAGAACCTACCTGACAAAATTCTTATTATTTATCTTTACAATGAAATACTTTTCCTTTCTATTTCTGATATATTTTTATATTTTATAAACATAAAAAACATATTAGTAAAATGACTGATAATGAAAAGAAAAATATTTTAAGCAAGATAGTTGAAAGAATAAAAAACAAAATCGATGTAAAAGAAATTATTGTGTTTGGCAGCTACTTAAAAAACACTGCTGAACAAGACGCCGATATTGATATTGTGGTTATATTGAATGAAACAGGTATTGCCAATAATTATAAAGAAAAATTCAAGAGAAAAAGAAAGGTAACGCTACTGTTAAATGATATTAGAAAGAATATACCGTTAGACATTTTAGTCTATTCAAGTGAAGAATGGGAAAAGCTTCAGCAAATTAACAGCTCGTTCATAAAAGAAATAAATATGAACGGATTGAGGATAGCGTGAGGACATCTACAAAAGATTGGCTTGAATATGCTGCCCGGGATTTAAAAGCATCAGTATTAACCTTGAATGATCCTTATCTAACAAATATTTGTTTGTATCACTGCCAGCAAACAATTGAAAAATCCTTTAAAGCCGTATTGGAAGAATTCTCCCTTCGAATACCCAAAATACACAGCGTTACAACGTTATATGAAAAATTACCTGACGAAACAAAGGAAAACATACCGGTTGATATTAATGAGCTTAGTACAATTGATGATATCTACATTGATGCGCGTTATCCTGCTGATTTGGGCTTGCTACCCAATGGTTTTCCCTTAATTGAACAGGCACAAGAGATCTTTGAGATTTGTAGTAGAATATTTGCTGACGTAAAAAAATATTTAAAATAAAACACAAAATAAAAATCCTTTTGTTTGATATCATAACTGAAAAACATTCTACCGGAAATTATATTTCCTGTGACGGTTTGGAATGGGAACCTGTTGATAAAAACAGTTAATCATTTATCCACTTCCGGGGGTTCTTTATATTCAAACATTCTTTAATTATCTTATCGAAGTAAATTTCTATAAACATAATAATCAGTATTATTTCCTTTCTTGAAAAAAATGAAGAAAGACTCGAATAACAAAAAAGAGACAGACGAAACAAAGGAAAAAATAGAAGCTCTGCAAAAGGCAAACGAGGCTAAAGATAAATTTATCTCAATTTTGTCGCACGATCTAAGGGCACCGTTTACAAGTATTTTGGGTTTTTCTGAAATATTAATAAATGAACCGCTACTGCCCAATTCGGAAAAGTTAGAATACCTTAACTACATACACGAAGCATCGGAAAATCAGCTTCAGCTTGTTAATTATCTGCTTGACTGGTCAAGACTGCAAACCGGGAGAATGAAAATAACTCCAAAAAAATTGAACGCACAAGCTCTTATCTACAATTGTGTTTCATCACTTACCGGGAATGCCATAAGAAAGAATATTAATATAAATGTTGAAGCGGATGAAGACCTTTTCGTTCATGCTGATGAAAGGCTGATGATGCAAGTAATAATAAATCTTGTAAGTAACGCTATAAAATTTTCTCCGCCCAATAAAGAAATCAATATATCGGCAAAACATTTTAACATAGATTTAGCCGAGTTTGTTGTTAAAGACGAAGGTGTTGGAATTTCAGATATCAACAAAGAAAAACTTTTTAAAATTGAAAAAATGTTTACAACCGAAGGTACAAAGGGTGAAAAAGGTACAGGGCTGGGTTTATCTTTGGTGAAAGAAATTATTGAAAAACACGGCGGTAATTTGTGGTTCTATTCTGAGCAGGATAGGGGAAGTGAATTTCATTTTACAATTCCGAATTCAAGAGAAACTATTTTATTGGTAACAAATAAACTGGATGAAAAAAAACAGGTCGAATCAATTGTGAAACAAAATTTTTCAAATTACCAGCTTACGATAATGGATGACGGTTATAGCGCCTATAGTTCATTGTTACAAAACTCACCGTCCCTTGTTATTACTCAACACAATCTACCCTTAATGGATGCTGTGCAGTTAGTTAAATTAATTAGAAAAGAAGAAAGAGGTAGTAGACTTCCTATAATTATTATTGTTGAAAATTTAAATGAAGAAATTAAATCTCAGTACAAAGGACTTTCCGTTAAATCATTTATAGAAAAACCTATTGATGAAGATCTAATTGCAGAAAAAATTAAGACACATCTACATTAAGTTTATTACAACTTAAATTTCATTTGATTATATTTTTGGTTTAAAAAGGAGGATTTCTTGAATATTGCAGTTGTTGGAACGGGTTATGTGGGATTGGTTACCGGTACCTGCTTTGCAGAGACCGGGAATAACGTGATCTGTGTAGACATTGACGAGCATAAAATACAAAAAATGAAAGACGGGGTTTTGCCTATTTATGAACCCGGATTGAAAAACTATTTTGAAAGAAACACAAAAATCGGGCGATTAACTTTTACTACCGATTTAAAAGAAGCAATTGAAAATTCCCTGTTGATTTTTCTTTGTCTTCCTACACCTCAAGACGGAAACGGAAGTGCCGATTTAAGCTATGTTTTAAATGTTGCCGATGATTTGGGGAAACTTTTTTCAGAACATTCACATTGGGAATTTAAAGTTATAGTTGACAAAAGCACTGTACCTGTTGGCACAAGCGAGAAAGTAAGAGAAAAAATTAAAAAATCTGCTCCTGAATTTAATTTTGATGTTGTTTCAAATCCTGAGTTTTTAAGAGAAGGACTTGCTGTAGATGATTTTATGAAACCAGAAAGAGTGATTAT
>DRJC01000332.1 GCA_011052365.1 Ignavibacteria bacterium | reverse complement strand
TTTTCAAATAGATCAACACCGACTTTATTTATAATAATGTCTTCAGAATTTAAAATTGGATTTCTCTTTTCTCTTACTCTTTTGTAAAATTCTCTAACTTCATTTTCTGTCGTAAAATTTTTATTATATAACTTATTAATTGTAGTTCTGTTTATTGGAATCGGATAAAGTTCGCCGTTCAAATTTGCCAATACTTTGTGCTCATATTTTCGCCATTCTGTAAATTGAGATAAATAATCAAAGACTTTTTTACTGTTTGTGTGAAAAATATGAGGACCGTATTTATGAATTAGCATTCCGTGTTTATCATATTCATCATAAGCATTACCACCTATGTGATTACGTTTTTCTATTATGAGAACTTTCTTATTTAACTGCGACGCTATTCTTTCTGCCAATACAGCACCGGAGAATCCCGCTCCGACAATTAAATAATCATACTTCATTAAACTTCTCTGAATGAATATCCCAAGGATAAATTAATTCCAGCCAATCGTAAGGATTATCATTCAGCTGCTCTAACCGGCAAAGATAACATTTATCTTTACTGTACTTTTCTTTGAAGTATAATAGAGATGTCGGTCTTTTCCTATTGAAAATTAATTTTACTTCCAACGGAATGAATTTATTTGAGAAATCTAAAATAAAATCTACTTCATGCTTTTTGATTGTTCGCCAAAAATTAATAGAATCGACCACATACATTTTTCTAAGTTCACAAAAAACAGCGTTTTCAAAACTTGCCCCTGATATCCCGTTTTCCGCATTTTGATTTGATAGTAAGTTGGCAATCCCTGTATCTTCAAAATATATTTTAGGCATTTTTGTTAGTTCCGTCCTTAAATTTCTCGCAAACGGACGCACCTGTTTAATAACATAAGTATTTTCAAGAATAAAAAGATAATCTTCAACCGTAACTTTCGCTAATCCCACAGTATTTGATAGTTCAGTAATATTTATCAGATTTCCAATCTGCGATGCAAGAATCACAAGCAATTTATTGAATTTTGTTATGTTTCTAATATTCCAGAGATCTCGAATATCTGCTTTAATATAAGTCGAAATAATTTGATTCAGTTTTTTTTTATTAATATCTCTTTCAAGAACAACAGCAGGATAGCCGCCCCAAATAATAAATTCGTAAAAAGATTATTTTGCGATACTATAAAAATAAATTTGTCTTTTTGTTGTAAGCTTACAAATTATCGGATAATAAAGCAATTATACTTTGTTATTTATCCGATAATTATGTTACTATACTTTTCTAATTATCCGATAATTCTTATACTGCATTATACTTAATGGTATTATACCGTAAAGTATAATATGTTTTTGAGAAATTGTAATCTTTTTGGATGAAACTTAGTTGTACTTTGTTGTTTGTCGGATAACACTTTCTTTGTTAACTCTGCAGTTAGCTTTCTTTAACCACAGAGAAACGCTAAGTTTTTCGCGGAGTGCGCAGAGTTTAATTATCTTTTATTCTCTTATTATAGAATCGAGTAAATTATTTCTTGATTTTCATCTCTTGCTTTTTTCATTACAGATAAATATTTATCTAAAAAATATTCTCTTTTCTTAAAAACAAATATGTTGTAAGTGTTACAAAAATTTCTGTAATTGTAACAGCCACTGCAGTACCAATAGCAAAGTATACCGGAACTATAATAAATGAAAGAGCTAAATTAATTATAGCCGCAAATAAAATAATTTTTGCAAAAGCTTTTTTAAAACCAAGGTTCAGCATTAGTTGAATACCAAAGACATTACTTAAATATATTATAAAAGGAAGCCAGCTAATAATTTTTAGTATCGGCACTGAATTTGAATAGCCTTCTCCAAGAACTATTAAAGAAATTTGAGAAGAAAACAGGAATACTAAAAATGAAATAGTAAATGAAACAAGACCGCCCCAGTGAAAAATCTTTTTAATTTTTCTTATGGCTTCATCAAATTTTTCATTTATCAATTTTGCAAAGTAAGGAAATACAGCCTGATTAAATGTTCCGTAAAGTGCTAAAATTGCATAACGGATTTTATCCGCAGCCGCCCAATATCCAACCACGGTGTTTGAAGTAAATAGTCCTAATATAAATGTATTTGTGTTGGTATAAAGGCTGATACCTATGTTGGAAATAAAATACTCCCAACTGTATTTTAGATAATAAGAGACCTCTTTTGTAGAAGGGATAACAAATCTGATTTTGAATTTCCATTGGACAAAACTCAGTGCAAAAATACCGACGAACAATGTTGTAAAACCGTTAATCGCAACAAGTAAAAGATAGTCGGCGGGTGAGTTTATAAAAACAAATATAGCTGCAACCGATATTGCTCTAAAAAAAATTGTAATGTTCGCAATATAACCCATCTTTTCAATACCCTGGAAAAACCAATTGGGAAATAACGCTGTACCTACAACAAATAAAAAAGATAAGTAATACAATTCATAGTTCTGACTAAAAAAATCTAAAGAAAAAATAATAATTGATAATAGTATAAAACTAATTATGATTAAAATAATTTTAATTGATATAACAGCCGAATAGTTTTTATCTATTTTAGTTTTTTCATTCCTGTTAATTGAAATGAGTTGAGTCGCAGACCATGAAAATCCGTAATCTGTTAAAAGTCCAAAGTATGCCACAAATGCTGCAGCAAAGTTTATCAGTCCAAATTTTTCAACACCAATAACTCTAACTACGTACGGAAATGTAATTAAAGAAAAGAGATAATTTGCAGTATTAAGTATTGAAAGAGATGAAAAATTTTTGATTTGTGTTTTATATTCTGTAAAAAGTTTCTTCATCAATTATTAAATCATCTTCTTGCAAGCCAAACTTCAGGATTTTGATTTTTACGTGATTTCCAAATTTCAAAATGTAATATATAACCATTAATACTTTCCCCCACTTTTCCAATCCCGAAATTAGAATTTATACGGTCACCCTCGCTTACATATATTTTATCGAGGTGACTGTACACAGTTCTGTAATTGCCTTTGTGAGAAACAATAACAACACTGCCATATCCCGGTATCCAATCAATAGCCGAGACTACACCTTCAGCAACTGATTTTACATTCATATCCGAAAAAACTTTTATATCTATACCGTAGTTGACGGTTACAGTATTTAATCTTCTATTTCGATTTTTACCAAATTTTTTAATTACTTTACCTTTTCTAACAGGCCATCTCATTCTACCTTTTAAAGATGCAAATGAAGAAAATCCTGCAGTAGACAGATCAACATTATAATCCCCTGGTTCAGCATTAATATCATTCTTAGTTTTTAATCTTGCGAGCCTTTCTTCTTCAGCCCTTTTTCTGTCTCTTTCAATTAACTTAGTTATTAAATTACTTATCCTAACCTTTGCAAGTTTTTTAGCTGATATTTCTTTTTTTAATTCCGACTTGTCTTTTCTGATTGCTCGAAGTACTTTATTGCTTTCCCAAATTTTCTTGGTTAAATTTTTCTCTTCTTTTTGTTTTTGTCTTACTAATAATTGTTTCTCTCTTTTTTCTTTCTCTAATTTTGTTTTAAGATTTTGTAAAATTGCTTTGCTGGTTTTTAGTTTCTCCAAATCCTTTTTTCTTCTTTTACTGAATTCTTTTAAGTATTTATATCTTAAAAAAAGTCTTTGCAAAGAATTAAGATCAAAAAAGATGCTCCACTCACTCGGTTGCCCGTATTTATAAATTGATACAACATACTTTGAATAATTTTTTCTAAGAATTTTAATCTCTTTTTTTAGATTAGAGATATTACTTTTTGTTCTTTTAATTTGTTTCTCTTTTCCGGCTTCTTGTTTTTTTAAACTTCCGATAAGTTTATTAAGCAGGTAGTTTTGTTTGTTGAAATTTAGAAAGGATGCGTAGGATTTTTTTTCTTTTTTAGATTTTCGTTTGTATTGATTTTCAAGTAATCTTATTTCTTTCTTTATACCGGAAAGCTCTTCCTTTTTTTCTTTGATTTTTTTTTGCTGGGTTAACCCGATAAAAAAAATTGATATAAGGAAGTAAAAAAGAAAACTATATTTTATGTTTTTTACCATCTGAGAATTGTTGCATCATCCGGTATGTTAAAACTTATTGAAATATTTTTAGAGTTTGTTACTATTTTTTTATAATGAATTTTTACTTGTTGATTTTCTTTCCTGTTTTGTATATCAATTTCAAATGGAACAGCAACATTTTCTATCATCTTAAACTTTGAATATTGACCGGATAAAATTACATCACCTGTCTGATCTAATAATTTATAATCAACAATACCAAGCTTATTCATATCTATTGTGTAGTCGGTAATCATTTTTTTGGATGAATCAACATACATTAATTTATACAAATCATCTATAACAGTATATTTGGTTGGTTCCTTATATAAATGTTCTGTGAGATTTACAGAGCCTATAAAAGCATCCATAAGATCTGAAAAAGGTAAATTTATTCTGAATATATCCTGTAAAATATATTCATTTGTTTCACCAACGTACAGAGTATTTCGGAGTACATCATAAAATTTAAAATCATTTTTTGTTACTAAGGTTTGAGCAAGTTCAATACCAAAAGGTCCCATAATTGATAGCGAGATTGAATCCGGTTTGATTAAAGTAACTTTGAAAGAAGCACTTGTGTTTAATTGATTTGAATTTACTACTAATGTACCGGTACCCTCAAAACTTAAAATCTTTCTCCTGTTTGCTTCAAGTTTCTTTATTAATCTTTCGGCTGAAAGGGATGCTTTTTCTCTAACTATTTGTTTTGGTGTGCAGCCCGATGCGCCAAGCAATAAGATAATAATAAATGTTAAAGATAGCGCCTTAAGTTTTTTCAAATTTCACCTTTCTCAATTTTCTTTTCTAATTTTTCGTTTTTAGGATCGAGCTTTAAGGCTTTTTTCCACAATTTTCTTGCTCTCTTTTTGTTGTGTAAATAATATTCAATATCGCCTAAATGATCGAGCATGGTTGCACTTTCGCCACCTTCTTTTAGAGCCTGCTTAATATATTTTTTTGCAATATTATATTTTTTCAACTTAAAATATACCCAACCGATTGTATCCAAATATGAAGAATTTAATGAATCAGCGGCAAGAGCAATTTTTACCATTTTTAGTGCTCTATTTAATTTTATTCCTCTTTCAGAAAGTGAATAAGCATAATTATTATTTACTAAGGCATTTGTAGAATCAATTTTTAATGCACTTTCATAAATACTGTCACTTAAAAACATCTTATTCTGTTCGTTATAAATCAGCCCCAATGTTCCAAGCAAATTAACATCACCGGGGACAATGAATAAAGCTTTTTTTAAATAGAAAACTGCTTTATCATTTTCACCAAGCTGCCTTAATGTAAACGCATACCCGGAAAGTGCATTTATGTCACTTGGTTTTAATTGTACCGACCTATCCAAATAGAGCTTTGCTTCTTCATTTTTGTTTGTCTGTGCTAATGACAACCCCATTATTAAGTTGATAGTAAAATTTTCCGGAAACTGCTTAACAGCTTGATTCATTAATTTTATGGCTTCATTATATTTCCTGTGATCAAAGTATAATCCACCAAGCCTTATCCATCCGTCAGGATTCCACTTGGCAAGTTTTGTGACCTGTTGAAATTCTTTCGCCGCAAGCGAATCACGATCCAGGGACACATCAATCGCTCCTTTGTACAATTTAACCTGCCAGTCGAGAGTGTCTTTATCAATAATGGAAAACAACTTATCTGCGAAAGGCATTAACGTACTGTCTTTTAAAGCTTTGTTAAAATATGTACTTGCAGTATTTATCTTGCTCTCAAGTGATATTGAGGGCCGGCTTAAAATAAACTCAAATTCTTTTGAAGCTTTTTTCCATTTATTATCTTCAATATAAATTTGTGCTTTCATTTGATGTGCTTCAATATCATCGGGAATTAGTTCAAGTACCGAATTTATAGTTTTTATTGCATCATCATATTTTTTTTGTCTAATAAATATTTGCACCAACAACTTCTGTATTTGTGCATTGTTCGGATCTATATTAAGAAGCTGATATAAAGTTTTAGACGCCTTATCATAATTATCAAGCTTCTCATATAATTCAGCAACACGAACAAGAACATTCCAGTCCATCCCAATTTTATCTGTTAATTTATTATATATTTTTATTGCTCTCGAGGGTTGTGAATTTTCATAGAGCCTGGCAAGTTTATAATAATAATTCAGCATTGTGGAATCGATAGCTATCATATCATTTAAGACCGCTGTTGCTGAATCAATCTGGCTTGCCGATGAATATATGCTTGAGAGAAGATCTTTGTATGACAAATTTTTAGGTTCTAACTTAATGGCTTTTTTTAATGTGTGTAATGCAGGTGGAATTTTACCTAAACGGTAATAATCCTTTGCAATTGCGTAATAAATTCCGCCTTTATCTTTGGCAATCTGTTCAGCTAAAATATAATATTGAATTGCTTTGTCATATTCCTTTTTAGCATCTGCAGTGGCTCCATCTATAAAATATTCCAAAGATTTATTTTCATCTATCTTTATCTTTTGAGTTTTACTCTCTCCGGTATCATTTTTTTTAGGTTCTTGCTGTAATAGTTTTGAGCTTGAACAATTAAAAGAAATAAAAGCCAGTAGTACGAAAAAAAGATTTTTTAACATTTGCATAATTCCTGCTCAAAAATATATTATTAAAGCCTTGTAATAACAAGATTATTCTTAACTTAAATTTATTAAAATAATTTGTTATAGTTAGCCAATTGATAATTAGTTTCCATCTATTATGAAAATAGAATATTTAATAATTTTTTCATTGCTTATATTTATCATAGTTTATGTGATACATCTTTATGTTTACAGCATTTACGAGGTAACAGCCGTAGCTAAACCCGGCACACTTCATTCCGATAACAATTCAAAAACAATAATAAGAGTAATACCCATAAATTCATTAGGGAAGAAAGCACCTTTTCGTTCCGTCCCGGTATGCTTTAATCTTATTGAAGGTAAAAACTTAGTATCTATTGAATACAAAAATAACAAAAAAGGGATTACAGTTTTAAAAGTGAAAGATAAACCCGGAATAGTAAAAATTGAAATAACTTCTAAATATTCTTTGTTCCCAAATATAGTTGAAATTATTATAAACTAACTTGGCTAAGCCGGAACCAAAAACAAATAATAATTTTTAACAAAATTAAGAGCTAATACATCATAAGAAAGTATGAATGTACGATTGAATGATTGATTGTGTGTGTGAAAGTTTTTTTTCATTCAGCCATTCAATCATTCTTTTTAAACTATATTTACTATTTTAAATCTTGTGCCAAAATATACACGAATATTTCTGATAAGATACTAAATTATTTAATTTCACAAGTTGTTTTATTATGTTTATTTTTAATTACTGTAATTATTAGTTATTGCAATGCTTGAAGAATAAATCATGATGAAAAAAATCAAATTTGTAATTCTTATTTCCTTATTATTTACTACTACTTATTATCCCCAGGGTTCTGCAGGGGTTGATGCTAAATTTGAATATCGTTCATTAATTGATATGCCTACGGCAGGAATTCTGGAAAAAGGGTTTGTCGGTATAACAACCGATATAATGCCTAACGGGGTGATGATTGAGAAACTGGAAGTGGGAGTATTTAATAATATCAGTTTTGGAATTTCCTACGGTGGTTCAAATATTATCGGCACCGGCAAAATAAATTGGTACAGCTATCCCGGAATAAATTTTAGAGCAAGAATAATTAATGAATCGAATACATTTCCTGCAATATCAGTGGGGTTCGATTCGCAAGGCAAAGGAATATATTCCAATCTAAGAAATCGCTTTGAGATAAAATCACCCGGGTTTTATGCCGCAGTAAGTAAGAACTTTTCTTTCATCGGTTTTTTAAGTTTGCATGGCACAGTTAATTATTCATTAGAAACAAAAGACGGTGATAATTTTGCAAATATTTCTCTGGGTTTTGAAAAAACTATCGGTGCTAGGCTTTCTTTAATCGGCGAATATAACTTTGCTCTTAATGACAACAATATTGCTTCTGCTTTTGGCAAAGGCAATGGTTATCTGAATATGGGACTTAAACTTGGAATCGGTAAAGGGTTTACTTTTGAACTTGATTTAAGGGACTTACTGAATAATAAAAAATTAAATCCCAGTACTGCCGATAGAGCAATTAAAATAGAATATATAAAAAGTATATTTTAAGCAATTTATAACCCCAACTAAAAAATATTTGTGCTAATTATTAATGAGTCTACTCTAAAAAGGTATGTTTAACAAAATTATGTTTTGTTTTTGTTTAAAAAGTCGGCCCGATTTTCTCATAATTAGCCTTTTTAGACCTGCCTATGCCGAAACGGCTACGTGCAGGCAGGTTCGACTCATAAATTCATTGTAGATAAATAACTACGATTTGTATATTAAACTGTACACATTTCTTTTGAAAACCGCTTAATTATAACTTTTTCTTATTTATTTTTAGGCAAGATTATTGTATATAACATATTGAGTCAAAGGAGATACCATAATGAAAAATTTAAAAATATATACGCTAATTTTAGCACTAACCTTTTTTGTTTCAGGTTGTTATACACAATTAGCTGTTAGTGATAATACGCCTGATAACCAGGACTTTGTAACAAATGATGGACAATATTATTATGATACTAACGATACCCTAAATACTAATGATACTCTAAATACTAACGATAATTATTACTACGATAATAATTATGCTGATCCCCGGTATAATTTCAGTTTAAGTTTAGGGGGATATAGCTATCCAGGTTTCGGCAGTTTTTATTATGGATATTATAATCCTTATTATTTATGGGATCCTTTCTCATCATTTTACTATCCTGGCTATTACAATTTTTATCCTAGTTATTACTATGGTTATTATTCACCCTTTAATTACGGTTATTATGGATATAACAGCTATGGATATTACAATAATTATTATAATTACAGCGATAGAACCAACACAGGATACAGACTAAGAAACAATTCAGGCTTACGAGGAAAGACTTACACTAACAGAACAAGAACCCGTACAAGAGTTTCAACTACTAATACCGGAAAATACCAGAACAGAACACGTGTAAGATCAACAGGTAGAAGATTTATTAACAGAACTAGAGCTACTAATAGAACCAACGGCAGAAGGGGTGTTCGTAAATCGAGAACAAGAGATAAAAACAGAATAGGGATTATTAAAGCACCCAGAATTAGAGGAAAAAGCTTAGGAAGAGAAAATAGGTCATATAGAAATCCGAAAAACAGAAGTCCAAGGCAAAGATACACAACACCACCTCAAAGATCGAGAAGAAGTTACAATAGAGCACCTTCTCGCACAACAAACAGGACATATAGAAGTCAGCCTTCAAGAAGGTCTTACAGATCATATTCACCTGCTCCGAGCAGAACATCTACGAGACAAAGTCCTTCAAGATCAAGTAGAAGTTCAAGACATAGAGGGAGATAAATCTTGATTAAATTTTCAAAAATATTGTTGTTGCTTATTTCTTCATTTACACTTTTCGGTTGTTATACTGTTGCTTGGCAGCCCGGAGAAGCTTTGCCTACGAAGGATAACCTGGAACAAAATCAATCAAGTTTTTACAATGTAAAGGACTACGGAGTGTTCAGCGATTATTATTACTCGGCTTGGTGGACAAATCCTGATTACAATTTCCTTAGAGATAATCTAACGGCTGCGAACAATACAGATGGTGACAATGGAAATTTTATTTTAGACATAATTTCAATTGGGACACATTTTCTTCCACCGTTAGCTCAACCATTGCCTATAATCCCTATAATTGCGTCTCCCACTATAGTTAAACCAAATCCTACAAAAAGCAGGAATACAACATCATTATCCAAAAGTCCACCAACACGCAAGAGCAGTTCAAATAAAAATAAACTTAGAAATAATAACGGTAGTAGAAACAGCAGAAGAGGTAAATAATAATGAAATACGGTCATTCTAAAATCGTCTTACTTTCATTCATAATAGTATTGGCATTTTCCAATTTAATTTTTTCACAAGGTATTCCGGATGTACTTAGATTGGGACAACCAGGATTAGGTTTAGGAGCAAGAGCATTGGGAATGGGAAATAGTTATATAGCCTTAAGTGAAGATGCATCAGCAATGTTTTTTAATCCGGCAGGTTTAGGACTGATGAATAGAATTGAAGTCTCCGGGGGATTAAATTATGACAAAGTAAAAAACAACACAACATTTTTTAACTCAAGAACAAATGCAACTGATAATTCAACTAAATTTAACAGGTTCAGTATAGTATTACCTTATCCCACTTCCCAAGGAAGCTTGGTCTTTGGTGCGTCTTTTAATTCCGTAAAAAACTTCAATACATCAATGAGCTTTGATGGGTTTAACAAAGGCTCCAATTCAATGATACAAAGTTTATTAAATACAGATATTCCCTTTGACCTTTTTCTTACCGATACATTAAACAATACATTGATTAACGGAAGATTAAACCAAAGTGGAAGTATTTTGTCCAAAGGCTCTATAAATAACTGGGCGTTTTCAGGAGCAGTTGAAATATCAAAAAATTTGTTTGTGGGATTAACCATAAACGGTATTTCCGGTTCGTTTAGTTCAAACAATGACTATTTTGAAGATGATACAAAAAATTTATATCAAGGTGAAGTAGTAGCCGGAGATCCATTCACAACAGATTTTAGGACATTACATCTAAATAGAATATTGAATTGGAATCTAAAAGGTTGGTTTGCCAAAGCGGGTTTGCTTTATCAAATAAATAAACATGCAAGATTTGGTGCAACAGTTCGGTTCCCACAATATTATACAATTGAAGAACAATTTTTAGTTTCGGGATACAGTAAATTTGGAACAAACAATTTTGTAGATTTATCCACTGATAAATACAGCGACAATGTTAGATATGATATTGTAACACCATTTGTATTATCTGCCGGATTTTCTTTTAACGCTAGTGGTTTAATTCTTAGTGCACAAAGTTCTTTCACGGATTACACACAGTTAAGTATCGAAAATCCCCAAGGACTCAGCAGCCAGTATGTTGGTGGTGTAAATAAAGATATAAATAATTCTCTCACTCAGGTATTCTCTTATAATTTGGGCGCCGAGTATACTATTCCGGCACTGGGATTAAGAATAAGGGGTGGTTATTTTGTTCAGCCTTCAGCTTATAAAAATGATCCGTCTAAATTCGACAGAAAATATGTTACTGCGGGTATAGGTTTCTTGCTTACCCAAAATGTAGGTATAGACATTGGGTATGCTCACGGCTTGTGGAAAAACGTAGGTGATAATTATGATGTAAATGTATCCCGTACATTCCAAGATATTACTTATGACAGAATATTGGTGGATTTGACTTACCGTTTGTAAAACTACTTTGATAATTCTAAAAAAAACTTAAACCGCTAAAGAACAATTCTTTAGACCAGTTTACCCGTCTCGGTTTGGCAGTCGAGCCAAGACGGGTCGGCGAGACAAGGATTAAATGTTTTTTTAAGCAACCTTGTATGTTAAGAAAAAGTATATTTATAAGGTTAATGGAAATCATTATCTAACGGAAAGAAAGGTCAAACATTCGAGGTTTCCTGCTCTCTAACCTGAACCTTCGAGGTTCCTGTCCTTAACCTCGAAGGTTGCTAACGTTATGGTTTTCTCACATCGGAATAGCAACCTTGAAGGTCAAAGACAAAGCGACCTTCAAGGTTTGCACAGTACCTCAACAAATTTCATCTTATCATTAAACCTGTCTTAGTCATATTAGGGAAAACATCGGAGGTTTTTTCTAAGTTGTGTTGTGTTGCCAATGTCTGTTTAAACCCGGATTATTGTTCCCAACCTTAAAGGTCGGCAAAAAACAGGTTTATTATTTAACTTCAAACTACACTAAAATTGAAATCTTACTTACTAAAAGTTATATTTGTGTTTTACAACTAAGTTATTTTGATGAAAGATATTATTACTGGTTTTATTGAATCGTT
>DRJC01000331.1 GCA_011052365.1 Ignavibacteria bacterium | reverse complement strand
ATTAAAATAATTATCTCCAAAAAAATGCAACAATCTTTATAATTTATCTCCTAAAAAGTGTAATCTTTTATAAATATTTTTTCGATAAATGTTCGGCAAACAAAAATAAATTTACACTTGGGAAATTAAATTGTTCATTAATTTGTGATTGTTTTTTTGCCGCTAATTCGCGAATTAGCGGCTTAATCATTCGTTCCTTTCAACGTTAAGAATTACCTGCTTGTATTTAAGTTTCAGCTCTATACAGTTTTTGTTTCTTAAGGATTATTTGTAATAAAATATTCAGTCATTATTTTGATCCTCGATTATTCGTTTATATTCCAATACAAGGTACAAGGGTAAAGAGATCAAATTAAATTCAACATTTTTTACAACTTTTCCTACTTTAACTGAATTGTTGACCAAACCGATAGAGGGAGTATCTGTGTTAAAGCGCAAGGCTACCTTTAATTTTTTTTCAGTCATATAAATATGTAACGATTTTAAAGTACCTGTTTTACCTGCTTTCACTTCAACGGGCAAAATTGTGTAGTTTAATTCGGTTACAAAATCAATTTCAGCAGATGCGTTGCGTTTTTCCCGTGCCCAATAGTAAAGCTGATTATCAATATAATAAGGTGCGAAACTTAAAAGTTGCTGACCTATAAATTGTTCGGCTAAATTTCCTTCATTAATGGTAATTAAATTTTCGATATTAATTAATCTTAGTTTTAAAATATGATTTGCCAAGCCAATATCTATGAATAAAGGTTTGTATGATTTTTCATTAACGTTACTTTCAAGAGGAAGTCCAGCAGATTTTGCATTTAGAGCCAGGTTTACAATTCTACTCATCTTTAATAATTGTAACGCTTTCTTTACTGATTCGGAACGAAGTTCCGGAGCTGCATTTACATATTTGAATTTTTTGCCGATACTTTTCGGAATGTATCGTAATAATTTTACCAAAATTTCTTGTTGACTTTTCGTTCCATATTTTGCAAAATCAAATTCCAAGGATTTTATAATGCTTTCGTGAACGATTTCCACATCAGGCAGATTATCATTTTTCACATACACTTTCACGGCTTCCGGCATTCCGCCTATAAAATAGTACAAACGTAAAATTCTCAATAGTTTCTGATGGATAGGTAATGAAATCTCTTTTCCCAGGGAATAATGCTTAAGAAATTCTAATAATAGATATTCCTTTAACGCCCAGAGAAATTCATAAAAATTCATCGGATACATATAGGCAAATTCAACTCGACCGACAGGCATTGAGTATTTCATTTCATTTAGAGTAAAATCTAGAAGTGAACCTGCAGTAATTATATGAAGTTTGGGCATTTTTTCATAAAAATACCGCAGTGTAACTATTGCTTCGGGACAAGATTGTATTTCATCGAGAAAGAGTAAAGTTTTATTAGCAATTATTCTTTTTCCGGAATAAATTTCAAGATTTTGTTTTATGTTAATCACGTCATTTGTCTTGAAAAGTTCTTTTAGCTCCGGTGTTTCTTCAAAGTTTATTTTTACGTATTCGGCATAATTGTTTTTCGCAAATTCTTCAACAGTGTAAGTTTTTCCAACCTGCCTTGCTCCGCGGATAATCAACGGTTTTCTGTTATTTTTTGTTTTCCAACTATGTAAATATTCCGTGAATAATCTTCTCATTCTTTCGCAACTTAGGATATAACTAAAATTATAATTTTCTCATTATAAATGTAAATATATGTTTGGATTTTTACAATTACTATGTAAAATTAGGTTTGGATTTTTACATTAAACTTCTTTATTCGTGAATTTGTGATTATTTTTTTTTTGCCGCTAATTCGCGGCTTAACCATTCCCATTATTCAATTAGTAAATGCTACAAAAACAGATTACATCTAACATCAATATAAATAAATTGGTAGTTTTGTTTAACAGTTTATACATAAATAAATATAAAAAAATGAGCGAAAAAACTAAAATAGAACTCCTACAAGAATTAAAAATATTACAAGAAAACTTTGGTAGTTACAAATCGAGAATTGAAAAAAATTACGAATTAAATCTAAAACAAAGCAAATATACATTTGAAACAATTTTTCAAACCAACCCTGATGGTATAACTGTTTCGAAAATAGATGACGGCACACTGATTCAGGCAAACAACTCCTTTCTATCAATGACAGGTTATGAGAAGCACGAAATTATTGGAAAAACCACAAAGGAATTAAATCTTTGGGTTGATCTTTATGATCGTAAAAGGTTAATATCCGAATTAACGCAAAATGGTAAAATTGAAAATTTTGAGGCTAAGTTTAAGCTTAAAGACGGTTCGATAATTACGGGTTTAATTTCAGGAAAAACATTTGAATATAATAATGAATTATGCCTGCTGTTAATTACCAGGGACATTACTGATTATAAAAAATTGATAGACCGATCTATTTATAATGAATTAAGATTTAGAACAATTTTTAATAACAAAGAAACCGGCGTTACAATTTTGGATTTGAATGGAAAGTTCAAATCAGCAAACCAAAAATTTTGTAATATGATTGGATACAGCTTAGATGAGCTAAAAGAAAAAACATATAGGGATATAAGCTATCCATCAGAATTACATCAAAATGAAAAAAAATTAGAGAAATTATATTCGGGTGAAATTAATTCTTTTCATTTAGAAAAAAGATATCTAAGAAAAGATAAAACATATTACTGGGCACAAATATTTGTTTCCGGTTTATACAATAAAGAAGGACTGGTTGAAACGATAGGGATACATATAGATATAACCCAAAGAATATATGAAGCGCTAAAAAATCGCGTTAAAAATGAATTATCCTGTTTAGACGTTGAACTTAAACCTGATGAAATATGTAAAGCAATACCGGGTATTATTTCAAAAATTTATTCTGTTAAAAGTGTACATATGTTCCAGGTTAAAAATGATAAATCTTTAATATCTAATGACAGAGAAAATGAAGATGGAAAATTTAATTCGGATAAAAGATATGAAGAAATTTTAATCAGACACATAATTGAAACAAAAAAAATTCTCACACTTAATTCAGATGAAATCCCACTATTTTTTGATAAGATTATTGGCGTACAACAAAAACTAGAAACATCTAATTGGTCGGGCGCACCTATAATAATTTCCAACAAAGTTAAGTATGTTCTTGTTCTAAAGTCCTTTGAAAAATTTGTACATCTTTCACACTATCAGAATAAACTTTTTGATGAAACTGCCGGCATAATTTCTGACTTATTGGAAAAGAAAGAATCATTGGCAGAAGTAAAAAAACTTTCTCACGCAATTGAACAAAGTCCATCCTTGGTAATTCTAACCGATAAAGAAGGTAACATAGAATTTGTAAATAGTAAATTTATTGAGATAACCGGTTACTGTTTGAAAGAGGTGGTAGGTAAAAATCCAAGTATTTTTAAATCACAAGATAGACCCGAAGAAAGACATAAAAAACTTTGGAATACAATAACATCAAAGAAAGTATGGAGAGGTGATTTATTAAACGTTAAAAAAAACGGGGAAAAATATTGGGGAAGGACAATAATTTCACCAATATTAGACAGCAAGGGCAACATAACTAATTTTATCGGTTTGCAGGAAGACATAACAAAATTAAAAATTGCAGAAGAAGAAGCTCAAAAATTTAATTTTATAATAAATACAACCAGAGATTTTATTGCTTTCGGTAATATGGAAAATCAGATGACATATATAAATAAGGGAGGCAGAGAATTTGTGGGATTATCACCTGATGAAGATGTAACTAAACTTACAATAAAAGATTTTCTTACCGATGAAGAATATAAAATTTCTGTTGAAGAAAGAATACCGGCAGTTATTAAAAATGGTTATTGGACCGGTGAATACAAATTAAAACATTTAAAAACCGGCAAAAGTATTCCTGTTTGGGCAAGTACATTTTTAATTAAAGACCCAGCTACCGGTAAACCCATGGGAATGGGTAGCATTCTGCATGATCTAACCGAAAAAAATGAAGCTATTAAAGCGTTAAAACAATCCGAAGAAAAATTTAAAACATTAGCAGATAGTTCAATAAACATGATTTACATATTCAGAAATAACAAGTTCCTGTATGTAAATAAAATGTTTTCCCAAAAACTTGGATATACTGTAGAAGAAATATATTCTCCAAGTTTTGATCTTTTTAAAAATTTGTTAACGCCGGAAAGTAAAGCACATGTTAAAAAAGGAATTGAGGAACACAAAAAACACAACGAGATAATTCCGTATGAATTAACTTTTAGAACCAAGATAGGAGAAAAAATTGAAGTTATTGATAGTTCTAAAATAATTAAATTTAACGGTGAAGAAGCTGTTATGGGAATATTAACCGATATTACACAACTTAAAAAAGTTGAAAATGAATTAATTGCAGCTAAAGAAAAAGCAGAAGAACTAAATAGATTGAAATCAAGCTTTTATGCAAATATGAGTCACGAGCTGAGAACACCTTTGGTAGGAATTGTGGGTGCATCCGAAATTTTGAAAGAAGAAATTGATGATAAAGAGCTTAAAGGAATGGCTGAAATAATCCATTCAAGTGGAAGCAGACTTACCAAAACATTAAATAACATTTTGAATCTTTCCAAAGTAAATTCGGAAAAAATGCTGTTTGATTTGAAGGAAATGGATTTAGCTACAATTGTTTCTGATAGAGTCAAATTTTTTAGGAATGCCATTGGGAATAAAGATTTATACTTAAACTTTGTAAAAGAGCAAGAGACGATCAAGGTAAATGCGGATAAAGATAGATTGATTGAAATTATTGATAACATTTTAAACAATGCTATAAAATTCACAAAAGAAGGTGGTATTACAGTAAATGTTAACGAACAAAAATTTGATGATAATATATACTCTGTAATTTCAGTCAAGGATACCGGCATAGGTATTGCCGCTAAAGACATTAAATTTATTTTTGAAGAATACAGGCAAGTAAGTGAAGGAATTTCAAGAAAATTTGAGGGAACGGGTTTAGGTTTAACTATCTCTAAAAAATATGTTGAATTGATGAACGGAACAATAGAAGTAATAAGTAAACCAAACGTAGGTTCTAATTTTATTGTAAAATTTCCAATATTACCATCTCATTAAAGTGAATCGAACGGGGATATTTTATTCAACGGTGTAATAAATAATTTCAGTTTAAATTACTTCAAATAAACTGTTTTAATATTTACAAATTCCCTGATGCCAAAGGTAGCTAATTCTCTCCCATAACCGGAATCATTTATACCGCCAAAAGGAAGCCTTGGATCTGACTTTACAAAATCGTTTACGAAGCAGCAGCCTGCATTTAATCTTTCTTTTGCTATTAATGTACCTCTTTTTTCATCACTTGTAAAAACGGCGGCGCCCAAACCAAATGAAGTATCGTTGGCAATTTTAATTGCTTCATCTTCGTCTTTAGCCTTTATTAAAGCTGCTACAGGACCGAATAATTCTTCTTCGTAAGCAGGCATTCCTTTTATTACATTTGTTAAAACAGTTGGTGGATAAAAGGCACCTTCACCTTCCGGAATTATTCCGCCAAGCAAAAGTTTTGCCCCTTTATTAATACTGTCTAAAACCTGCTGATGAAGTTCGTCTCTTAATTGTATGCTTGCCTGGGGTCCCAAGAAATTTGATTCATCAAAAGGATTACCCATTTTCTTTTCATTCATTTTTCTAACGAAAATATTTTCGAATTCATCATAAATTTTTGAAGTGATGATAAATCTTTTTGCTGCGATGCAGCTTTGTCCCCCGTTTAACATTCTTGAGGCTACACAAATACCAGCCGTTGTTTCCAAATCGGCGTCATCAAGAATTACATACGGATCGCTGCCTCCTAATTCCAGTACCGTTTTCTTTAACATTGCCCCTGCTTTTGCTGCGACACTTCTTCCTGCCGGAACACTTCCTGTTAAAGTAACTGCTTTTATTCTTTTGTTCTCAATTATATCGTCCATATTTTTTGAAGGAACCAAAAGAGATGCAAATAAGCCTTCCGGAAAACCCGCGTCTAAAAATACTTTTTCTATAGCAAGTGAGCAGCCGGATACATTTGAGGAGTGTTTTAAAATTCCCGCATTACCTGCCATTAAATTCGGTGCAGCAAATCTGAATACCTGCCAAAATGGAAAATTCCACGGCATGATCGCCAAAATAACCCCTAAAGGTTGAAAGGTTACAAAACTTTTCTGTGCCTCTGTTTCAATAATTTCATCTTTCAAAAAGTTTTCGGCGTTCGCTGCAAAATAATCACAAACCCAAGCACATTTTTCAACCTCTGCTCTGGATTGAGCGATTGGTTTCCCCATTTCCATGGTCATTAGTTTGGCTAATTCTTCATTTCTATTTTTTAAAATGAAAGCAGCTTTTTTCATTCTTTGGCTTCTAAAATTAAAATCTGTTTCCTTCCAATTAAGAAATGTGTGGTGAGCCTTTTCTATTATTTTTGATATTCGGTCTTTCTCCATTTCTTCATACGAAGAAATCGTATTACCGTCGGTAGGATTTATTGAATAAAGCATCTTTTACCATTAATTATTTTAATGATTGTTTTCGCATCTTTTGATTACAATTAGTGACTTATCATCTGAATATTTTCCACCTGCAGAAAATTTTATTACATCATTTAATATTGCTAATGCTATTTCTTTTACTTTTCTATCTCTATTTTTTATTAAGACTTTAATAAGTCTTTCATCATCATAATTTTCAAATTCCCGGTTGGCTGAATCCGTAACACCGTCGGAATATATTAATAAGAGATCACCCCCCGAAAAATTAATGTTTTCAACTTTGTATTTAGCATTTGGTACCGGACCAAATACAGGACCTGTTGGATAAAGCCTGATAATTTCATCAGAATTTTTCTTTAAAAAAAATGGGGGATTATGCCCGGCACTTGAATAAAGAAATAATCCGCTTTCGTCTGTTGAAAGTTCCCCGTAAAAAAATGTAGCAAATTTATCATCATCAAAAATTTTGTTTATCTGTCTATTCATTTTTTTCATTAAAGAAGCAGTTTTAATCTCAAAACTACTTGCCATTCTTAACGCACCTGAAATATACATTGCCTCTGCAGCAGCCCCCACACCCTTGCTTGCCGCATCACCTAAAGCAACGCCCAATCTTTCATTGTCCTCTCCAATTTCAAGGTAATCAAAAAAATCACCGCCGACTATTTCTGCAGGTTTTGTTACACCGAACAAATCATATTCGTGAAATTGATATTCGTGTTCGGGTAAAATACTTTTTTGAATTTCTCGTGCTTTGTCGATGCCTGCTTCTAAAAAATCTGCTTTTTTAGAAGAACGTTGTTGTTTTAATTTTGCTGTTAGAGTTGTAGCAATTATGCTCAAATTGTACTTTAATTGTTCATTTACATTTTCATTATTAAGTGCAAGTAAATATTCATAATAACTCTTTCCGTTCAATTTTATTTTTGAACCAACACCGGAAGCGGAATACTTGAGAATTCCCTTTTCTCTCAATACTTCGTTCTTTTCATCACCGAGAATAGTTCTCTTTTCACTAATTTGATCAAAAAGAGGATAATCAGAAATCTTCACTTTAAAATTATTTTTAATTTTCTCTACGTTTCCTACTTGATAGAGTAATTTATAGGTGGCTGATTTTTTATCCAATTTCCAAATCCTGCCACCGGTAATATTAATGTCTTCATTTTCAACTGTTTGATTCAGAACTTCAATCAGCATTTCTTTTTCTGAATTGAATTCTTTTGAAGTAATTGTCTCAACAGTTTTGTGTAATTTTTTTTGTTGCATTTAACAGTAAAATATTAGAATAATTTAATAAGTTAATTTATATAATTTAGTTATAAGAAATGTTTAGATTTATATTAATGGTTCACAGGATAAAAGGGCGGCAAAATGATTAAAAGAAATATTAAATTATGTAAAATAAAATTTTCTTTAATAACACTTTTGTTAGAAATTAATGTGTATTCTTTCTTCTAAAATTTAAACGCCGAGAACGCAAAGGATTACCTGGGTAAAAACAAGAGATTATTAAATTTATTTCTACATTGCGTTCTTTGCGTATCCTTTGTTTCCTTTGCGGTTAATTAGTCACTATTTTATGTTAAAGTCACTTGCTTTTATTTTTTACCTTACAATCCTCTGATTTATATTAATATTGCCGGTATCACAATTTATCAGGTGTAAATAAAAATACCGGAGAACTAATTTATCTACTTTTCATATGAGTCCTATGGATTCTTTTGAAAAAAATTTTATAAATGTTGTAGGGTGTTTTACTTTTAATTACTCACAAAATACGAAATGCCGTTTGTCTTCTTGCATTTTTCTTCTATCATTTTCCGTCCAACGATTTCCTTGAACCTGGTTTTACTACTTCAATTCCTTTTTTACAT
>DRJC01000330.1 GCA_011052365.1 Ignavibacteria bacterium | reverse complement strand
TTTGAAACGCCGAACCAGTTTGTCATCATATAAGGTAAAGCCGAGGCAATAATAGCGCCGATACCAATAAAAAAACTCTGCATTGAAAAACCGATTGTCCTTTGTTCGGAGGGAAGCATATCTCCTACAAATGCACGGAAAGGTTCCATAGAAATATTAATAGATGCATCCATAATCCAAAGCATACCGGCTGCCATCCAAAGTACAGGGGAATTCGGCATTATAAATAAAGCTAAAGAAGCCAAAATTGCACCTGCTAAAAAATAAGGTCTTCTTCTTCCAAGTTTCCCCCAGGTCTTGTCGCTCATATGCCCGATAATCGGCTGAATTATTAAGCCTGTTACGGGAGCCGCTATCCAGAGTAAAGGTATGTCATCAATTTTAGCACCGAGTGTTTCAAATATTCGGCTAACATTTGCATTTTGAAGAGCAAAACCAAATTGAATACCGAGAAACCCGAAACTCATATTCCATATTTGCCAAAAACTCAGACGAGGTTTTTCCATTAAGAAGGCTCCTTTCGTTTTTATTGGAATGATATAATTAGGACAAACGAATATAATAATTTTTCTATTTTATCCCATACACTCCGTTTGGGTAGTTCTTCACCAGCTTATTGCAAACCATAAATTTTATTTATTATCTTTGACACTTTAATTTATAGCAGATGTCTTTATAGATTTTTTATCATTTCACAATAATGGAACCACATTATGTTTTTTAATTATAAGAGAGAAAATATTAAAGCCTTAACGATTGCTCTTTTATTTATTTCTACCTCCTTTAGCAATTTATTTGCTCAAAAAACAACTACAGTCAACTCACCGGATTGGTCAAAGAATGCGACTATTTACGAAGTTAATGTAAGACAATATACGCCCCAAGGAACTTTTAAAGCTTTTGAAAAACACCTACCTGAATTAAAAGACCTTGGAGTAAAAATATTGTGGCTTATGCCCATCAACCCAATTGGAGTGAAAAACAGGAAAGGTACGTTGGGCAGTTATTATTCTATTAGCAACTATAAAACAATCAACCCCGAATATGGCACCTTAGATGATTTTAAAGAATTAGTAAAAAAAGCGCATCAAATGGGTATGAAGGTTTTAATTGATTGGGTAGCCAATCACACAGCATGGGATAATGTTTGGGTAAAAACTCATCCCGATTTTTACACAAAAGATTCGGCTGGAAAGTTTGTGCCCCCTGTTAAAGACTGGACTGATGTAATCGACCTAAATTATAATAACCGAAAACTTTGGCAATATATGGTTGATGCAATGATTTACTGGGTTAAAGAAACGGACATTGACGGATTCCGCGCTGATGTTGCAGGAATGGTACCCACAGCTTTCTGGAATTATGCAAGGAAAAAATTAGACAAAGTTAAGCACGTTTTTATGCTCGCAGAATGGGAAAATGAAGGTCTCCACAAACACGCATTTGATATGACATACGCCTGGGAAATTCAACACATAATGAAAGAAATTTATAAAGGAAAAATGAATGTCGGTAATTTGGATGCTTATATAGCAAGAGAAAAGAAAAGATTTAATCCAAAAGCATACAGGATGACGTTTACATCAAACCACGATGAAAACTCATGGAACGGAACAGTAACGGAAAGATTCGGTAAAGCTCAAAGAACATTTGCCGTTATGACTTTTTTGGTAAAAGGAATGCCTCTCATTTACAGTGGACAGGAAGCAGGGTTAAACAAGAGATTAAGGTTTTTTGATAAAGATACTATAAATTGGAAAAAAAGTGATTACAGAAAAATATATAAAACTCTTGTACATTTAAAACTAAAAAACAAGGCTTTATGGAACGGAATTTACGGCGGTGAAATGCAAATATTGAAAACAAATGATAACAAAAATATTTTTGCATTTGTGAGGGAAAAAGATGGTAATAAAGTTATAGCTATTTTTAATTTGTCAAAAAAAGAAAAAATTGTTAATATTGCAAATAAGAAATTAGACGGTAAGTATAAAGTGTTGTTTAATAAAAAAGATATTGAAATTACTGATCACATAAAAGCTGAACTTAAGCCTTGGACTTATTTAGTTTTTTATAAATGAGTCTGCTCTAAAAAGGTATGTTTAACAAAATTATGTTTTGTTTTTGTTCAAAATTTTGACCCGATTTTCTCATAATTAACCTTTTTAGATTCGACTCATAAATAGATAACAAATATTTTCTCCGGGTGGTAACACAGACCTACTATGGAACTATTATCACCCAATGCTGAAGCGAATCTCGGGACTACCCCCACCGGGATTCGCTTATTTTTTTAACGGCATTTGAAGAAGTATGACACCGCTATGCGGCTTTTAACTACCACATTACTCTAAATATTTAAATTGAGCTACGTTGCTGCGATATATTAGTAAACATTAAAAGCTAATAACGAGTTTGGCTTTTAAAATCTTATTTCAATTATTTTCTCTTTTAGTTTTACTTAGATCAATCCATTTATAGAAAGGGTAAAACAAACGGGATATTAAGTTTTTGGGAAATACATTTAAATCGTTAAATCCTAATTTTTCCGGCATCCCCTCGCTGGGCCAATAAACAGTTCCAAAAATCCAATCCCAAATGCTCAATGTAATCCCAAAGTTTTGTCCATAACTTAAATGATTAATTTCATCGTGGTGCCAAATGTGCATTTTAGATGAATTCAAAACATATCTTAAAGGACCCCAATTTATAGGCAAATTTGAATGGTTTAAATGTCCAATTAATGTATTAATAATAGCGATAATAAAAATTACATTTGTATCAACACCGAAAATTATTAATGGGAAATATGCGATTGAAGAATAAATTACACTTTCCATCCAATGAAATCTGAAATTTCCGATCCAATCCATTTCTATAATGCTGTGATGAAGTTTATGGAATTCCCACAAAAATGTGGATCTGTGCAGCATACGATGAATGTTCCATTCAATAAAATCTTTAACAATTAAAAATATTAATATTTGCCAAATAAATGGAAGTGAACTGAGAAGATGAATATTTTCAGGCTGAGGGATTTGATTTGATAAAAGGAATTCATTAAACAAACCAATCAAATATACTGATAAAGTAGCCAGCAAAATTCCAAAATAATGCCCGTTAAAAATAAGCCAAAAAAAGTCCTCCCAAATTCCTTTACGTAAAGCTTTTTGTTGTTTTCTCCAAGGTGAAATACGTTCCAAAATAAAAACAAACAACGATATTATAAAGAGCCAAAAATAATATTTAAGATATATACCCATCCGTTACCTTTTATAAAATAGTATGGCTACAAACTTAATAAATAAAGTGTGTTTTTTTGTCAAGGCAATTACAAAATTAAATATAAAGATAGGGGCTTATCGGATATCTTCAACCGGGTTGGCTCAAAACAGTTTCGTAATTATAAGATAAACTTTCGGATTTTAAATTTAACAGCTCTTTTGGTATGTTTATTTTTTCAATACACGCCAGGCAATATCCCTTCTGTAATACATCCCTTCAAAATAAATGTTATCTAAAAATCTATAGTTTATAATAAATCTTACTTTGTTGGTGGAAACGAACGGTGATTTATGCTAACGTGTGAATTATCAGGCTGAAGCTTTTATCAAATAATAATTTGCATTCACACAAAATATATCTCAGTCACATTTATTTAGCGTAAAGTAACCAAGAACTTTTCAAGTTTGTTGTAGGCTTGGGCATGTTTAGTTTCATTAATATTATTAAGATTTAATAATTTCCATTCTATAGCCGGTAAATCCTCCACTCCTTCTAATCCAAGCAAATCCCACTTAGGATTTTTCCCTTTGAAAGAAAGCAGAAAATTAATGTCATCATCTGTTAATGATGTATGGATTGTTTCAATTAAATCATTTCGACTTTTGATTAACACATCAATCGTTACGTTTTCTGTGGTCAAACCGGAAAACTCTTGATTAAACACAGTAGCAATATCAATAGGGTTTGGGTTAAGCAGTTCAACAATCGGTCTATTGTTACTTATTAGGTAGACAAGAAATGTTTTTCTTAATTTATCAGTAATGCCTTCATTCTCAAGGAGTAGTTTAATATCATAAAAATCTCTTGGATGCTGCCTATCTAAAGCCGCACATATTTTACCGGAATAAACATCCTCAAATGAAAGAGATTGTACGGTAACATCCATCTCAAATAACTCTGAAACTTTTTCGGAAAGAGATATTTCTATGGGTGGGTTAACAGCGCCTCTAATGATAGTGTTAACTTCCACTTTTACTATAACACCATCCTCCCTAACAAGCAGCCCTGTTAAATAGTCTGTATTACCAAGTCTTCTATCATTAACCAACACTTGAGAAAAAAGTTTGCTTATATTCTTCTTGACACGCTTAAGGGCATCATTAATCCCTTGTAAAGAAGTTTCTCTATCAGCAACCGGAAGATATGTTAAATCAATATCAACTGAGAGTCTCGGCATATTTCTAAGGAAAAGATTTATTGCTGTACCACCCTTTAGAGCTAAGTCTTTCTCCCTGTTAATCAATGGTAAAAGTTTTAATAGTAACCTTACTTGTTTATAATAAATTGTGTTTTTCATCAACCTCTAGGTACAGTTATTTGATATTTGGGATCCAGCATTCCGTTAGGAACTATTTGTCTTTTTCCTTTTCCGAAATCAACCTTGGACAAATTTAATCTCTTAAGCCAAGAATGATTGTGTCTTTCAGCTAAGTGCATAAATAATCTTTTAAGCTTAACGGATTTACACTCAAGCAATATCTCAGATATTATCTTAGGTCTCAAGGTCAACAAACCTTCCATTATTAAATTGGCTTCATTATATGATTCCGTTTCCGGAACTTTAAACAGCATCTCCATTATTGCCAATTCCGGAGAGGATACTTTTATAGATATGCCGTTTAATATTATATCGGATAAGAATGGTTTTTTATAATTCCCAAACTTGCCGGTTTTAGTTACAACAAGTTCCACATCCCATTTATGATCTCTAAACCACTTCGGTAAATATTTATTGTCATTATGGAATAGATTTAGTTTTCGGAAATCATTTGAGATATTGTGGGCAAGACCTTTTAATTGCAAAGCTGATTTACCCGCAACGTGTATTGTTGAGTTTAATTCCCTCTGAAGTGCAAATAACGCACCATACCATTCTATCCTATCACCATAAAGTTTATAAGCGCCATTACCAAATGACTCAAGCCACTTGCTTTTTTTATACTTTGACAGAAGATCATCCGAGTATCCTTTTAGTCGAAGTGAAGCGGATGTTCTAATTGTGCCTTTCTGCCAGTTAATCAATAGTTGGTTTAATTTTCCTTGCATATCTATACCTTTACTATGTAAATATCAATATAAATAAACTATCTATTCCTTTTGGTTTATAATTATAAAGATATATATAGTTTAAGTCAAGATATTTGAGACTGTAAAAAAGTTTGTGAAAGTGGATAGAAAGTACAGGTGAGATAAAAATAAGCGATTTTCCTGATTCGGCAGTAGAATGGCTGAATCGATTCCTGAACGAAACGATTCATCTTTAGCTGGAACATACATTTCTTTCTAAAAAGTCGTGAAGATTTTGGAATTGCTTTATCCTTCAACCGGAAGAATATTTATAGTTCATTTGGTATATTTATTTTTTCAATACACGCCAGGCAATATCCCTTCTGTAATATATCCCTTCAAAATTGATTTTGCTAAAATTTTGGTAGACTATATTTTTAACGGATTCAAAATCTTTATTTAAGGAGAAAGCCGTAACTCCCAAAACCCTACCGCCGTTTGTTACAATTTTATCTCCGTCTTGTTTAGTACCAGCGTGATAAATAATAACTGAAGGGTCGGTTATATTATTCAATCCCTTTATCTCAAATTCTTTTTGGTATTCTTCAGGGTAACC